>JANYDZ010000585.1 GCA_025363375.1 Hyphomicrobiales bacterium | reverse complement strand
CGGTGGTGCTGACGTCGAAATTGATCGACGGCACATTTCCCGATTACGCCCGCGTGATTCCAACCGGCAACGACAAACGCCTCACTGTGGATTGCGCGCCGTTTCAGGCGGCCGTTGATCGCGTCTCGACGATCTCTTCGGAGCGCGGCAGGGCCGTGAAACTGGCGCTCGCCGACGGAAAACTCACGCTCTCCGTCACCAACCCGGACTCGGGTTCAGCGGTCGAGGAACTGGAAGTCGATTACGACGCCAGCCCCATCGATATCGGCTTCAACGCACGCTATCTGCTCGACATCACCCAGCAACTCGACAGCGACACAGCGCTCTTCAAGCTGTCGGATCCCGGCTCGCCGACAGTCATTCAGGATCGCGATGGAGCCGCCGCGCTTTATGTACTGATGCCGATGCGCGTGTGAGCCGGCCCGCCGAAACGCGCGCCGGGCGGAACAGGGCGATTTGCCGCCAGTTGATTTGCCGTCAGGCGATTTGGCGCCAGTCGATTTGCCAACTTGACGATCCGCCGCTCGCCATGCAGTTTGCGCTGGCTTCGCGCTCTGTTGCGCCAGATCATCGAGCCCAATTCAAATTGCGCGACCCCGGAATTTTAACGCCCGACAACGCCCGTCGCCCGTTCGTGTTTCACGATCCGGCCAGGGCGCCGCCGGGGCTTGACCACGCGGTCGTCGCCATTGGCAATTTTGACGGGGCCCATCAGGGGCATGCGGTCGTCGCGGCCCATGCCATCGCGCTGGGATTGCGCATCGGGCGTCCCGCGGTCGCGCTGACCTTCGAGCCGCACCCGGTCGATTATTTCTCGGGGCCCGGCACGGTGTTTCGCCTGACGCCGGAGGCGGCCAAGGCGCGCGCGCTCAAGCGCTTTGGCCTCGACGGCATGATTGTGTTGCCGTTCAACGCGAAGATCGCCAGCCAGAGCGCCGAAGATTTCATCGCCGAAATTCTTGTCGGACGGCTTGGCGTATCGGGCGCCGTGGTGGGCTACGATTTTCATTTCGGCAGGGCGCGCGGCGGCTCGCCGGCGTTTCTCGCCGAGGCGGGGAAACGCCACGGCTTCGTAGTCGAAATCGTCGACAAGGTTCTCGCCGACGTCCAGGGGGCGCCGGAAGCGGTGCATTCCAACAAGGCGCGCGCCGCGCTTGAAAACGGCGATGTGGAGGAAGCCGCGCGCCTGCTGGGCCATCCCTGGTTCATCGTCGGCGAAGTCATTCACGGCCAGAAGCTTGGGCGCACGCTGGGCTTTCCCACCGCCAACATCGCGCTCGACCCATCGTGCCGTTTGCGGCATGGCATTTACGCCGTCCGTTTTCGCGTCGATGGGACGACCCATGACGGCGTCGCGAACTTCGGCAGCCGCCCGACGGTAACCGCAAACGGCGCGCCGCTGCTGGAGGTTTTCGTATTCGATTTTAAAGGCGATCTGTACGGCAAGACGGCGGAAATTACGCCCGTCGGCTGGATACGCGGCGAGGAAAAGTTTGACGGCCTCGACGCGCTGGTCGCGGAAATGAACCGCGACAAGGAGAAGGCGCGCGTCATGCTGGCGGCGCGCGGCTAACGGGAGACAAGCGGATGCGCGAGGGTAAGCGCGTTGCGACGATCGCACTCGCGACGCTTCTGTTTGCGGGCGCGCGCGCCGCGCTCCACGCCGAAACAGCCGCGGAATTCTATCGCGGCAAGACCATCCGCATGGTCAATTGGGCGTCGGCCGGAGGTGAATACGACATTCACGGGCGCATGGTCAGCCGTTACATCGGCAAGCACATTCCCGGCAATCCCCAGGTGGTGCATCAGACGATGACCGGCGGCGGCGGAATTGTCGCCGCGAACTTTCTTTACAACGTCGCGCCGAGGGACGGCACGTCGCTGGGAATCATGCCGTCCTCCCTTGCGCTGTTTCAGGCGCTGGAGGACAAAGCCATCAAATACGACGCGGCGAAATTCAACTGGATCGGCACGATCGCGCCGACGCAGGAAAACCTCGTGAGCTGGAGCGCGTCGGGATTTGCGACTTTCGACGATCTCACCAAACGCGAGTTCGCGCTGGGCGCCAGCGGCGCGGGGTCGACGAGCGTCATCGTGCCGATGGTTATGAACGCGCTGCTGGGCGCAAAGATCAAACTCGTGCCCGGCTATCCCGGCGGCGCTGAAATCAACCTCGCCATGGAGCGCGGGGAATCTCTCGGGCGCTGGAACACGTGGTCGGCGTGGAAGGTGACCAAGCCCGACTGGATCGCCGACAAGAAAATCACTGTGCTCGCGCAATCGGCGTTGACGAAGCCGCGCGATCTGCAAGGTCCGCCCTTGCTCGCCGATCTCGCGAAGACCGAAGGCGATCGCAGGATTTTCGAGCTGCTGGCGACGGCCGCGGAACTCGGTCGCCCGCTGGTCGCTTCGCCGGACGTGCCGGCGGAACGCATGCAAGCGCTGATCGGAGCCTATCGCGCGACGCTCGCCGATCCCGAGTTTATGCGCGAGGCCGAACAGGCGAAGATTGAAATTGCGCCGTTGATCGCGGGGGATTTGCAGGGGCTTGTGACGCGCGCGCTGGCGACGCCGAAGCCGCTGGCGGAACGGTTGAAAAAGCTGATCGAGTAAGGTCCGGCTTGAACACGCGAGCCCCATGGTCCAAGGTCGCATCCTGTTCATCAAATGGATTTTCCCGTGTCGCCTCCCGCTGACAAGCCCCGCGTCGGACTCTTCGTCACCTGCCTCGTCGACCTCTTTCGTCCGAGCGTCGGCTTTGCCGCCGCGCGGTTGATCGAACAAAGCGGTTGCGACGTCATAGCGCCCGCGCAGACCTGCTGCGGACAGCCGGCGTTTAATTCCGGCGACCGCGCGAGCGCGCGCGATATCGCCGCGCAAAATATCGACGCTTTCGCCAATTGCGATTATGTCGTCGCGCCGTCGGGTTCTTGCGGCGGCATGATGGCGAAGCACTATTGCGAGCTTTTCTCCCATGATCCCAATATGGCGAAACGCGCCAACGCCTTCGCCGGCAAATGCCATGAACTCCTGAGCTTTCTGGTGGATGTGCGCGGCATGACAAAGGTCAGCGCCGTATTTCCCCGTCAAGTCACCTATCACGATTCCTGTTCGGGCCTGCGCGAATTGAACATTCAGGATCAACCGCGCCGATTGCTGGCGACAGTCGAGGGACTCACCCTGCAGGAAATGAAAAACAGCGACGTTTGCTGCGGCTTCGGCGGAACTTTCGCCGTGAAATACGGCGAAATCTCCGACCAGATCGTCACGGAAAAATGCTCGCACATCGCCGCCTGCGGCGCGCCCGTGCTGCTCGCCGGAGACCTCGGCTGCCTGATGAACATGGCGGGCAAGCTGGCGCGGCAAGGCAGCAAGGTCGAAGTGCGCCACATCGCCGAGGTGCTCGCGGGCATGACCCAGGAGGCGGCCA
>JANYDZ010000538.1 GCA_025363375.1 Hyphomicrobiales bacterium | reverse complement strand
CGGCGCTGCGCCTGCTCAACGAGCACCGCGCCAACAACATGCAGGCGGACGTTTTCGACGGCTCCTTCGCGCCCACCGCCTTGATCGTCGAGGGAGTCCTGGCGAAATATCAGCCCGAACTCGCGCGCAATTGGCCGAAGGAATTGCTCGACGCCAACGGCTATTGGACCGCCCATCGCCTCACCGTGATCACGCCGGGTTACAACACCAATCTTGTAAAACCAGCCGATGTTCCGAGAGACTGGAACGATCTGCTCGACCCCAAATGGAAGGGCAGGATGGCTTGGGGCATCAACCCCGGCATCACCGCCAGCACCGGCTTTTCCGGCCTTGTGTTGAAGGAATGGGGCGAGGAAAAAGGCATGGCCTATTTGCGCAAGCTCGCGACGCAGAACATCGCCGGTCTGAAAATTTCCGCCCGCGCCGTGGTTGATCAGGTCATCGCCGGAGAATATCCTCTGGCCCTGCAAATCCTCAACGACAATGTCGTCATCAGCCGCAACATCGGCGCGCCTGTCGCGTGGATTCCCATGAATCCGGCCTTCGCCTCCGTGTCCGTGATTTCGGTCACTTCAAAAGCGCGCAATCCCAGCGCCGGACGATTGTTGGCGGAATTTGTCGTGTCGGAGGAGGGTCAGAAGATCGCGGCCGATCACGACTACATCCCCGTCAATCCCAATGTCGCCCCGCGCGACCCGACCTTGCGGCCTGACGGCGTCAGGTTCCGCGCCGTTAATTTCTCGCCGGAAGACGTCGATGTTTCGATGCCCAAATGGAAGAAGGTTTACGAGGAGCTGTTCCGGTAGCCGCACTCCGATCGCCGCCAGCGCCGCGCGCGAAGCCAAATCCCCGCAATCGTGAAAAAGGCCGCCGCGTTTCCGCGCCGGCCCCGGTCTTTAAACGTCCAACGCGCGTCAGCCGCTGGGAATGTGTTCTTTCCACCACGTCCAGCCGGAGAGTCCCGTGTGCCACTCGAAGAAGGCGCCGCTGCCGATGAACGTGCCCGGCCACGGGATCGACAGCAGCCAGTCGAACAGGAAGTAGATGAAGATGGTCATGAACAAGGCCATCGGGACGACGATTGTCCAGGGCTCGCGCGCTTCAACGCGCATGAAGGCGACGATGAAGATCGGCACCGTTGGAATAAGACCGATCAACGCCATCGAAATCAGGAAGGAAACCATCCAACCGAAGAAGATGCAGCCGCGCAGGAAAATCGCCAGCGGCGGCATGTGCGTAATGTTCGAGCCGATGTCCATGTGGATCTTCTCTTGCACCATTCCCATCGCCGCGGCCTCAAGCGAACGCTTGTTGTGCGTCTCGCTCTTGCAGAGATCGTCGAGCAAGGACAGCGAGCAGAACAGAATCGCGCCCGTGCCCACGATCATCGGAATGATCTTGGCGTAAAAGTTCCAGGTGACCGCTTCCCTGAGCATGATCGCAAAGATGCAAAGCATCGCGATCGGGAAGGCGTTCGCCCACTTGAACTGCGGCGCATGCAGGTCGGACATCAGGCCCTTGAAGCCGCCATGGGATTTCACGTCCTTCATAAACGGTCCGAGCAAAGACGCAAACGACAGCGCGAACATTACGATCACGAGCGGGCGCAGCATCCACGTCACGCCATAGCGCTGGATCGAGATGAACATGTAGCGTTCGAGCACGGCGCCGAGGATGAAGCCCAGCACCAGCGGCGGACGCGGCCATTTGAAGTGCTTCATGCCCCAGGCGAAGACGCCGAAGAACAGCAGCGAGTAGAGGTCGCCCCACTGACGCTTGCCTTCAAATCCGCCGATATAAACCATGCAGAGCACGACCGGCAGGATCAGCGAATACCGCAGGCTCGCGAGTTTCGCGAACTGGCTGGAGAACAGGTAGCAAAGCCCCGAACCCAGAATATTCGCGATGGCGATCGACCACACCATGGAATAGGTGACGGAGAGGTTCTTTGTCAGCATGTCGGGTCCGGGAACCAGACCGTGCATCAGAAAGGCGCCCAGCAGGATCGCCATGCCGGCGCTGCCGGGCACGCCGAACACAATGGTCGGGATCAGCGCGCCGCCCTCGCGCGAGCAGGTCGCGCTTTCCGCCGCGATCACCCCGCGCACATCGCCGCGCCCGAACGTTTGCTGCGCGAACTTTTCGGTCTTCAGGGCGTGGCCGTAGGAGATCCAGTCGATGACCGCCGCGCTGATGCCGGGAATGGCGCCGATGACGGAGCCGATCCACGAACAACGAATGTTCAGCCACCAATGGGTGAAGCAATCGACGCTGCCGTGCCAAAGACCCTTCCAGTTGTTGTCCATCTTTTCCGAACTGGTGACGGACGTCCGCGCCACCAGCAGGTCGCACAATTCAGGCAGCGCGAAGACCCCGAGGGTGAGCGGCACCAGCGGCAGGCCCTCCCACAGGTAAAGCGAATCCATTGTCCAGCGCAGCGTGCCGGTTTGCGGATCGGAGCCTATCATCGCCAGCATCATGCCAAAACACGCGCCGGTGAGCCCGCGCAGGGGCGTGCTGCCCGACAGCACCGACACCATCGATATGCCGAACACAGCGAGCGCCAGCAGTTCCGGCGAACCAATGAACAAAATCAGAGGACGCACCACGGGCAGCGCCACCGCCATGAGCACCGCGCCGAAGAGACCGCCGATGAGCGCGGACATATAGGCCGCGCCCAACGCTCGAGCCCCCTCGCCCCGCTTCGTCATGGGATAGCCGTCAAGCGCGGTGGCGGCTGAAGCCGCGTGACCGGGCGCGCCAAGCACGATGGCGGAAATAGGATCGCCATGGGTTGTTGTCGCCGCAAGGCCGAGCAACAGCGCCATCGCGGCCGCCGCGTCCATGCTATATGTGAAAGGCAGCAGCAGCGCGGTGCCCGCCACGCCGCCAATGCCCGGCAAAATGCCAAGCGCCAGACCGCAGAGAACGCCGCCCCAGAGCAGCGCCATGCGGTGTGGCTGCATGATTATCCAGAAACCATCATTGAGTGCGCCAAGCCAGTCGCCCATTTTTCCCCACCTGTCGGGCGCCAGCGCAAACTCTTGCGCCCGCCATTCTTTTTCGTCCCGTTTGTCCTGTCGCGGCGCGACGCCGTTTCGGAACCCCGGGAATTGCCCGCCCTTGATATACTCCCCCGGTAATTGTCGCGGCCCTCCCGCCACAACTCCGGTGGACCTTTATGCCAGAGCAGAGGCGCCCTGCAAAGACGTTTATCCAAATCATTTTTCACTTTTTTCAGCGCCCGTATGTTTAGGCGCCAAACGATCGTCGGCTGCACTGAAAAATCACGAAGAACGACTCTTCGATCGTGGTTTGATCCCGTCGAAAAGACAAAACGACTTATCGGTAGTGGTTTTATACTAACGCGCGTGAGTATTCGCCTCTTGGGCTTCGCGCGCAATATATATCGACGCGCCAACGCGCGGCGAAAATCGACGGCTCCCGGCTCCGCGTCTAACGCCATGTGACGCAAATTCGCCGCGCCGGCGGGACTGTCGGCGCTTGTGAGAACGCGCTAGGCGCCAAACAGCAATGACTTGATGGTCACAGGCACGCTGTATGACGGCAACCTCATGCGGCCGATATCCACATAGTCGAAATCGCGCAGCACGACACCGTCAATCACCAGCGCCTCGCTCGCCACGCCCAGTTCCTCGCGCAGCACCGCGCCAAGGCTCAGAGCCGCGTCGCCTTCCAGCATCACGTAAAGCGGGCGGCCGCGCGCAATCACATCGCCCATGCCGATCGCGATCCCCCTCGCCAGCGCGTGAATGCGCGCATGATCCGGCGGGCCGCGCCAGCGAAACGCCAGCGCCATCTGGGCTTCCGCCCCCGTCAAGCCAAAGACCTTGCGATGCGCGTGGACCGCATCCGCCAGCGCCGCGCTGTCGATGTTCCCGCTGAAATCGAATGGCGGCTGCAACACCGGCAAATTACGCCTGGGCAGCAGCGTGGCATGGTCGGACACGTGGATGGTCTGCCCGCTCAATTGCACCGAATGTTCCGAGGCGCCCAGGGCCGTCGCACGGATACATTCGCCAGCGGGCAGCAAGGGCCAGGGCAAGGCGCCCGCGTCGACGCGCCCGCGCAGCGCCAGTCCAAGGCGCCGTCCAAGATCGCCAAAATCGCGGGTTTCGCGCCCGTAAACATATTCGCCAACGCCGCCGGAAAACATGATCCCGTCGAGGCGGCCAAAATCCGCGATGGGCTCGACGACAAACAGCGGCGCTACGGCTGCCGGCAAAGGACGCCGCGTCAACGCTCCGATCAAGGCGTCCGCCATCTGTTCGGCGACGCGCGTCAGGACGGCCGGCGCGACAGCCTCGCCCTTCACAAGGCAAATCCCGGCGCGTTGCGCGTGTTCAGCCCCGGCCGCGTCGCAGCGCGTGATCCTATCAGCGCGGTCCACCACGACGAGGCGTCCGCCAATCGCCAGAGCGCTGGTCGCGGTCACGCGCCCGTCGTCGACAAGCGCCAGTTTCGTCGTCGCTCCGCCGATGTCGATGTTGAGAATGCGTCGCCCGCCGCCCCCGCGCGACGCTTCGACGGCGCCGGAGCCGTGGGCCGCCAGCATAGCCTCCATTCTGTCGCCCGCGATGGCGCAAACGAGTTCGCCCACGTCTTCGGCGACCAGATGGGCGATGGCTGACGCGTTGCCGCGTTTGGCGGCTTCCCCGGTGAGGATCACCGCGCCGGTCTCTATGTCGTCGGGCGTCAGACCGGCGGCTTTGAAGGCGCCCGCGATCGTGCCGCGCAGCCGCGCCTCGTCGATGCTTCCATCGTCGAGAAACGGCGTGATGACGATTGGCGACAGGAACAGGGTTTCACGCGACTTCGCCCGCCGCCGCAGCGCGCGATGCTCGCCGGGACCGCGCATTTCCAGGCGCGAGAAAATGATCTGCGTGCTCGATGAACCGACATCGAGGCCCATGCTGACGAAGGTCACGCTCTCAAGCGCGGACGATCCGGCGGCGAGAAAATCGTCGTCGTGATCGTGATCGAACCCGCCTTCGCCGTGCTCATGCGCGAACAGCGCGCCGAGCGCGTGATCGGCGAGGGAATGGGGCGGGTTGGGCATGGGGTCAGGCCCGTGGCGCGCGGTCCTTCTCCCGCGCAGCGGGAGAAGGCTGTCCTCGCAACGATTCTACTTCCGCGCCCCGCGCAAAAACGCGCGCACGATTTCCGCCGTTAGCACGACCTTGGCGTCGAACTCGGGCGCGTCCTCGAGCTGGTCGAGCGTGTTGAGCCCGATCTGCTTGAAGATGCGGTTCGTCGAGGAAATCAACCGCGCCGGGTTGTTGGGATCGGCGTTGAAATGCTGGTGGATCGTGTTCGGCGGGATGTAGATGACGTCGCCGGCTTCCCAATCGAAGCGTTGCAGTTGGCCGACCGGCTTCCACTCGAACACGTCGGTGATTTCCACGTCGCAATCCTCGTGCAAATCGTAGCCCTTGCCCTCGATCACATAGACGCATTCCTCGGCCAGATGCCGGTGCCGGCCCGACTTCGAGCCCGGCGGAATGATCTGCATGTAGGCGTCGACCGTCTCCATGCGCGTGTTCATGTTCTCGTTGATGAGATGTTTCAGCAGGCCCTGTCGCGACATTTCCCAGGGCATGTCGGCGGGGCGCACGATTTTCTTGCGGCGCGAATTGCGCGAGGGCGCGTCCTGCGAATCGTCGAGCAGGCGTTGATAGAGACGCTCGTTGGCGTTGCCTTCGAGCCACGAAGCGGTTTCACTCCAGGCCATTTCAATAGCCTCCCTTGGGATGGTTGAGGTCTTCCTCGGCTTCGCGGGCCTCAAAGCCTTCGGCCTCCGGAATCATGTCAATGGGCCGCTGCTTGACGGTTTTCTGGAACAGCATGTTGAGGAAAAGATACATCGGCTTCGTCTTGATGA
>JANYDZ010000514.1 GCA_025363375.1 Hyphomicrobiales bacterium | reverse complement strand
AACGAGTTCCTTCGCTGGGTCGAGGGACAGAAAGGCCGTTACGAACTAAAGGGGGGCCGCGTCGTCATGATGACCGGGGGATCGAGAAATCATGCGAAGGCAACAATGGCGCTGGCGCTTGCGTTGGGCAAACGCCTTGATCCCGCGGTCATCATGACGACGCGGCCCCCCTTTAGTTCGTAACGGCCTTTCTGTCCCTCGACCCAGCGAAGGAACTCGTTCTTGTCGAGTCTGAGATCGAGTTTTTCGTTCATCTCGCGCTCCCGATGGGAATGGCGGCGGCGGTCTCTCCGACGCGTGGAGTTTAACTGAAACGGAGAATGATCTCCAGCCCGCCTCAAATCCACCCGCCTCAAATCCGCCCGCCTCAAATTCGCCCTCACGCAACTCCGAACACCCTTTTGAAGATCGTGTCCACGTGCTTCAGATGATAGCCCAGATCAAACAGTTCCTCGAGTTCGGCGTCCGAGAGCTTCGCCTTCACGTCCTTGTCGGCTTTCAGCAGCGCGAGGAAATCACCCTCGCCGCGCCACACGGGCATGGCGTTGCGCTGCACGAATGCATAGGAATCCTCGCGCGAGACCCCCTTCTGCGTCAGCGCCAGCAACACGCGCTGCGAATGAACAAGGCCGCCGAGGCGGTCGAGATTCCTTTGCATGTTGGCGGGATAGACGATCAGCTTGTCGATCACGCTCGTCAGCCGCGCCAGCGCGAAGTCGAGGGTGACGGTCGCATCGGGCCCGATCATGCGCTCGACGGAGGAATGCGAGATGTCGCGTTCGTGCCACAGCGCGACATTCTCCAGCGCCGGCGTCACCATGCCGCGCACAAGGCGCGCGAGGCCCGTGAGATTTTCGCTCAGCACGGGATTGCGCTTGTGCGGCATGGCGGAAGAGCCCTTCTGGCCATCGGAGAAGAATTCCTCGGCTTCAAGCACTTCCGTGCGCTGCATGTGACGGATTTCCGTCGCGAGGCGCTCGATGCAGGAGGCGACGACGCCAAGCGTCGCGAAGAACATCGCGTGCCTGTCGCGCGGAATCACCTGCGTCGAAACAGGCTCCACCGCCAGCCCCAGCTTCTTCGCCACATGTTCCTCCACGCGCGGATCGATATTCGCGAACGTGCCCACGGCGCCCGAAATCGCGCAGGTCGCGATTTCCTTTTGCGCCGCGACGAGGCGTTCGCGGCAACGCGCGAACTCCGCGTAGGCTTGCGCGAGTTTCAGGCCGAACGTCACGGGCTCCGCGTGAATGCCGTGCGAACGCCCGATGACCGGCGTCATCTTGTGCTCCAGCGCGCGGCGCTTGACGGCGGCGAGCAACGCGTCGACGTCCTTGATCAGGAGTTCGCTGGCGCGCTTCATCTGCACCGCCAGGCAGGTGTCGAGCACGTCCGAGCTGGTCATGCCCTGGTGAACGAAGCGCGAGTCCGGCCCGATGAATTCGCCCAGATGCGTCAGAAAGGCGATCACGTCGTGTTTCGTCACGCGCTCGATCTCGTCGATGCGCGCGACATCGAAGGTCGCGTTGCCGGCCTTCGCCCAGATATTCGCGGCGCTCTCCTTCGGGATCACCCCGATCTGCGCCAAAGCGTCGCAGGCGTGCGCCTCGATCTCGAACCATATTTTGAACCGGGTCTGCGGTTCCCAGACGGCGACCATTTCGGGGCGGGAATAACGGGGGATCATTTTACGTCTCGCTGTCGGATTCCAGCTTGGCCCTACCATGGAGACCCGCCAACGCGAAACCCCGCGCCGGCGGGTCCCGAACCGTCCGCCTTCTGTGCGCCAGCGCACGGAACGCGCGCAACAGCAGGTGTTTCCATCGTCGCGCGCGGCCCGGACGCGCGACGCTGGCGATCATACGTTTCATCCAGAACAGGAGTTCAACATGACGCTTAAATCTCCCCGTTTCGCGGCCAATCCACGTTGCCAGAAAGCCTCCGACAATGCGCCCGCCATGGCATGGGGCGAGACGAGCGAGGGCGTCAGGCTGTTGCAGCAGGCGCTGATCGACCTGGGCTTTCCGTTGCCCGTTTCAACCAAAAAAACCGGCAAACCCGATGGTGTCTATGGCGCCGAAACCGCCGCAAAGGTCAAGGAGTTCCAGAAAAAGTTCAGTCTGAAGCCGGACGGCATAGCCGGCAAGCAGACATGGGCGAGGCTGGA
>JANYDZ010000491.1 GCA_025363375.1 Hyphomicrobiales bacterium | reverse complement strand
CCAGCCGACGCGCGGCGTCGACATCGGCGCAATCGAGGCCATTCACGCGCGGCTTCTGGCGCTGCGCGAGGCCGGCAAAGCGATCCTGCTGGTGTCCAACGAGCTCGATGAAATCCTGACCCTGGCCGACCGCATCCTCGTCATGTGCGGCGGCCGCGTCGTCGGCGAGCGGCGCCCGCAAGACACCAGCGCGCGCGATCTCGGGCTGATGATGGCGGGCGTCGCGGAAAGCGCCGCATGACCGCGCGCGCGCGCTCGCCGCGCTGGCTGGAGCCGGCGCTCGCGCCTGTCGCCAGCGCCGGATTGGCGCTGCTTGCGGCGGGCGGAGCCGTGGCGGCGATCGGCGAGAACCCTTTCAGCGCTTTTGTCGCTATTGTCGCGGGCAGCCTTGGCAGCGTGGAAGGCGTTTGCTTCACGCTCTATTACGCGACGAATTTCATCTTCACAGGCCTCGCCGTCGCGGTCGCCTACCGCGCCGGCCTGTTCAACATCGGCGTCGAAGGACAGGCGGGCGTCGCGGGAATCGGCGTAGCGCTGGCGGCGTTGAATTCGGCGGCGCTGCCGGGCTTCCTCGCGCCGCCGTTCATCCTTGTTTGCGGCGCGCTATGCGGCGCGTTTTGGGGATTTCTGCCGGGGATTCTGCTGGCGCGGCGCGGCAGCCATATTGTCATTACGACCATCATGTTCAATTTTCTGGCGAGCGCCCTGCTGTCCTGGCTGCTGGTCGCGCCTTTGCGCGCGCCGGGCTCCATGCAGCCGGAAACCGGACCTTTCCCGGGCGTGGCGCTGGCGCCGAAATTCGACGATCTTCTCGCGCAATTCGGCTGGACTCTCACGGGGAGTCCGCTGAACGCGAGCCTGATTGTCGCGTTGTTGGCGGCGGTTGGCGCGCATGTCCTGCTGTATCGCACGCGCGCCGGCTACGAAATCCGCGCGTTTGGCGCCAATCGGCACGCGGCGCGTTACGCGGGCATTTCCGCGACGCGGACGATTGTCGGCGCCATGGCTTTCTCCGGCGCGCTCGCCAGCGGGCTGGCGCTGAACGAACTGGCGGGCGCGCAGGGGCGGCTTATTCTGGAGTTCACCGGGGGCTATGGCTTTGTCGGCATCGCGGTGGCGCTGATGGGACGCAATCACCCGGTTGGCGTCGTGCTCGCCGCGCTGCTTTTTGGCGCGCTGTATCAGGGCGGCGCGGAACTGGCTTTTGAAAGGCCGAAGATCAGCCGCGACATGATCGTGCTGGTGCAGGGGTTCGTCGTGCTTGCCGTGGGTTGCCTCGGCGCCCGCGCGCCGCAACCCGGAAAGGCTTGAGAATGGATATGGATTCCGCCCTGTCGCTTATCGCCTCGGCGCTGCGTCTCAGCGCGCCGATCCTTTGCGCCTGTCTCGCGGGCCTGTGGTCGGAGCGCGCCGGCGTTGTCGATATCGGGCTTGAGGGCAAATTGCTGGCGGGCGCCTTCGCGGGCGCCGCCGTCGCCAGCCTGACGGGTTCGGCGCAACTCGGCCTTGTCGCCGCGCTGGCGGCCGCGCTGTTGCTGGCGCTGCTGCACGGCTATGCCTCGATCGATCGCGGCGGCGAGCAGATCGTTTGCGGCATGGCCATCAACATGATCGCGGCCGGGGCAACCGCGCTGTGCGGCGCCGCCCTGTTCGGCGAGGGCGGGCGCACCCCGGCGCTGGAGGGGGCGGCGCGCCTCGCGCCGCTTTTCGCCGGGCAGGACGCTATCGCCCTTGCCGCGCCCTGTTGCGCGGCGGCCACGGGATTTATTCTCTTTCGCACGCGCTTTGGTCTGCGGCTGCGCGCGGCGGGCGAGCATCCGCACGCGCTGGAGGCGGCGGGGGTTTCCGTGCGCCGCGCGCGCTATGCGGCGGTGGCGGTCTGCGGTCTTTTGTGCGGACTGGGCGGCGCCGATCTGGCTTTGGCGCAGGCGGCGGGATTCCTGCCCGGCATGAGCGCCGGCAAAGGCTTCATCGCGCTGGCGGCGCTGGTCTTCGCCAAATGGCGGCCCGGCGCGGCGCTGCTCGTTTGCCTTGCCTTTGGCTTGCTTGAGGCTTGCGCCATCAGATTGCAGGGGGTGGCGCTGCCGCTGATCGGCGCCGTGCCGGTACAGGCGATCCAGGCCCTGCCCTATCTGTTGACCGTAATTCTTCTCGCGGGGTTCGTCGGACGGGCAAACCCGCCGGCGGCTTCGGGCGTTCCGTTTGTGAAAGGCCGTTGACATGGATGCGCTGAAAGACCTCTTCGACGCGGCCCGGGCGGCGCAAGCCCGCGCCTATGCGCCCTATTCCAGATTTCGGGTGGGCGCGGCGATCCGCGGGCAATCCGGCGCGGTTTTCAGCGGCTGCAATGTCGAAAACGCCGCCTATCCGACCGGCGTCTGCGCCGAGGCCAGCGCCATCTCCGCGATGGTTCTGGCGGGAGAATTGCGAATCAGCGAAATATTGGTCATTAGCAATGGCTTGCAACCCATCACACCCTGCGGTGCCTGCCGCCAGAGAATTCACGAATTCTCCAGCGCGAATACGAAAGTTCACAGTGCGGGCGCAAATGGAGTGAATATGAGTTCTGGAATTGGCGAACTGCTGCCACACGCTTTCGGTCCAGTTGATCTGGCGCGACGGAAACGAACGGTTGAGGACAAGCCATGAGCAATGACGCCGAAGCCGCCGTTGAAGTCATTCAGTCGCGCGGCGCGAGCGATCCCATCGAAGTCGCTTTCGTGCTCGGCACGGGCCTCGGCAACATGGCCGAGGCCATCGTGAACCCCGTTGCGATTCCCTACTCGGAGTTGCCGGGCTTCCCGAAGCTGTCGATATCGGGTCACGACGGAAGACTTGTTCTCGGCAAGATGGAGGACACCAATGTCGCGGTCATGCAGGGGCGCTCGCATTATTATGAAAATGGCGACCCGCGCGCCATGAACGGCCCGCTGGAAACGCTGGCGATGCTGGGCGCGCATACGGTGATTTTGACGGCGTCGGCGGGGTCGGTGAAACACGACTTCTTTCCTGGAGGGCTGATGCTGGTCACCGACCACGTCAACTTCAACGGCCTCAATCCGCTCATTGGCGTCGCGTCCGACGGCGGGTTTGTGTCGCTCACCGAAGCCTACGATCCCCGCCTGAACAAACGCCTCAAACGCGCCGTCATCCGCGCCGGCGTCACCCTGCACGAGGGCGTTTACATGTGGTTCGCCGGGCCTTCGTTCGAGACGCCCGCCGAGATCAAAATGGCCCGCGCGCTGGGCGCGGACGCCGTCGGCATGTCGATTGTCCCCGAAGTCATCATCGCGCGGCGCCTGGGCGTGCGCGTCGCCGCGGTCACCTTGCTGACAAATTTCGGCGCCGGTTTTCAGGGCGGCAATCCCAGCCATTCGCAGACGCGCGACGCCGCCGCGCAAGGCGCCATCGGATTGCGGCGGCTGTTGCGCGCGTTTTTGCGCACCAAGGAGGAAGCATGGGGCGCGCAACAGACGACGTGACGACAGCCGCGCGGGCGCTGGGCAGTCTCGACCTCACCGATCTCGGCGACAATTGCACGGAGCAAGCCGTGACGGCGCTGACGACAAAGGCGCGCACGCGGCATGGAAACGCGGCGGCGGTGTGCGTCTGGCCGCAGTTTGTTTCGCAGGCGGCGGCACAGCTGCGCGGCAGCGGCGTAAAGATCGCCACCGTGATCAACTTTCCCCATGGCGGCGAGGATGTCGAGCGCGCCGTTGAAGACGCGGTTGAAGCCTTGCGCGACGGCGCGGACGAGATCGACCTCGTCATTCCCTACAAGGCGCTGGCGCGCGGCGACGAACGCGCGGCGCGCGACATGATCTGCGGCGTGCGCGACCATGTTCCGAACGGCCGCCGTCTCAAGGCCATTCTGGAAACCGGGGAGTTGCGCGACCCCGCGCTGATCAAACGGGCCTGCGAGATCGCCATCGCCGGCGAAGCGCATTTTCTCAAGACGTCGACGGGAAAAACGCCGGTCTCGGCGACGCGGGAAGCGGCGCGGACGATGCTGGACGCCATCAAGGCGAGCGGCAAACCCGTCGGCTTCAAGGCCTCCGGCGGCGTGCGCACGCTCGCCGACGCGGCGCTGTATCTCGGCATCGCCGATGAAATCATGGGCGCGGGCTGGGCCACGCCCGCCACCTTTCGTTTTGGCGCCAGCGGGTTGCTCGACGCGTTGCTCGCGGAGCTCGACGCGGAGGCGTGAAACATGCTGCCGCAGGAGATCATCCGCAACAAGCGCGACGGCAAGGCGCTCGGCGATTCCGAGATATCGTTCTTCATCGCCGGCCTGACGGAAGGCTCCGTGACCGGGGAACAGGCGGCTGCTTTCGCCATGGCGGTGTTTTTTCGCGGGCTGTCGCGCGGCGAATGCGCGGCGCTTACGCAGGCGATGGCGCATTCGGGCAAGGTGCTGAATTGGCGCGCGCGCGCGTTGGGAGGGCCGGTTCTCGACAAGCATTCCACCGGCGGCGTCGGCGACAATGTCAGCCTGATGCTGGCGCCGATGGTGGCGGCCTGCGGCGGCTTCGTGCCGATGATTTCAGGGCGCGGCCTCGGCCATACCGGCGGCACGCTCGACAAGCTGGAGAGCATTCCCGGGTACAACACAGCGCCAGCCGAGACGCTTTTTGCGCGCGCGCTGAAAGACACCGGCTGCGCCATCATCGGGCAGACCGGCGACCTCGCGCCCGCTGACGGGCGGCTCTACGCCATCCGCGACGTGACGGCGACAGTCGAGTCCATACCGCTCATCACGGCCTCGATCCTGTCGAAGAAGCTCGCGGCCGGGCTCGATGGTCTCGCGATGGACGTGAAAACGGGCAACGGCGCCTTCATGACGTCGCGCGGGGACGCGCTGCAACTGGCGCAATCGCTCGCCTGGGTCGCGGCGGAGGCGGGCCTGCCGACGGCTTCGCTCTTGACCGACATGAACGAACCGCTCGCCAGCGCCGCCGGCAACGCCGTCGAAGCGCGCAACGCCATCGATTATCTCACGGGCCAGCATCGCGACGCGCGGTTGCACGCGGTGACGCTGGCGCTGGGCGTGGAGATGCTGATGCTGGGCAAGCTCGCCGACGACGCGCATGACGCGCGCGCGCGGCTGACACGGGCGCTTGAGTCCGGCGCGGCGGCGGAAAGGTTCGCGCGCATGGTCGCGGCGCTCGGCGGGCCGCGCGATCTGATGGAGCGCCCCGACGCGATTTTACCGCGCGCGCCGCACATGGTTCGCGTGCCGGCGCCGCGCGCGGGATTTGTGCACGCCATCGACACGCGGGCGCTCGGGATTGCGGTTGTGAGCCTCGGCGGCGGGCGCACGCGGCCCGGGGACGCGGTGGACCACGCGGTGGGGCTAACCGGGCTCGCGGGGATTGGCGCGCGGACCGAGGCTGGAGACGCGCTGTGCGTTGTGCATGCGCGGACGGCCGAGGGAGCCGATGTCGCCGCGCGGACGGTGGCGAAGGCTTACGCGATTGGCGTGGCGGCGCCCGCGTTGGCCAGCGCCGTCATCGAGCGCGTGGCCTGAAGCCGCCTCCCCCAAACAGCCGAAAGCCTCCCGGGCGGGGGACCCGGGAGGCTCTCGACGGGCGTTGCGTGAGGGAGAGGGCCCCGCGGCAACGTCGATGGGGAAAATATCAGTCGCAGACGCGGACGCGGCGATAACCGACGATGTCGCCCCAGCGGTTGGTGACGGCGCGGCGCTCGATATAGCAATCGGCGGGAGCCGCATATGCGCCTGAAGCGATCGCGCCGGCGGCAAGGGCGCCGACAGCCAGGGCGCCGAAGAGAGCGGCGTTGCGGCCATAACGGGCTTCGGCGGGCGACGAGGTCGCGGCGATGGACAGGCCCAGGGCGAGGGCGGCGAGGGCGGCGGCGAGGGTCTTGCGGGCGTTGCTCATGATCGGCTCTCCTGTGTTCGTTTCGCCGTCGATCTCGATCAGCGATGAGGAGAGAATAGGCGCGTCCCGACCGCGGCGATGTGCGGCGCCGCACAGGGTGATTTTACGGAGAAAGACGACGAAACTTTGTGATGGCGCCGTGGGATTTGGCGAGTATGCGCTCGCGCGCCGCTTTGAGCGGCTCAGACGCCGTCATCATGTGATGGCCATTGGCGTGCAGGAGTGTTTCGGCGTCGCGCATGATTCCAATGTGGCCCTTCCAGAAAACGAGGTCGCCGCGCCGCAGGCCCGCGAGATCGCCGCCAATGGAAATGTCCGCGCCAAGCCCGGCGGCCATCATATCCGTGTCGCGCGGCGAGGCTACGCCGCATGCGGCAAGAGAAATCTGCACAAGCCCCGAGCAATCGAGACCCGCAAAAGTCTTGCCGCCCCAGAGATAGGGAACATTGAGAAAGCGTTCGGCGACGGCGGCGAAATCGCTTTCGAAATCGCCGCGCGCCGCCAGATGTTCCGCCCAGACAAAACCGAGGCCGGCCACCGCCGCGAAGGCGCCGCGCATGGCAGCGACGCTCACTTGCGCGCCCATCGGCAAGGCCATGACGGCGGGCGTTTTCATGTCGGGCTCGGGATAGACGAAGGTGCGCGGCGCGCGCACGCGATGGGTCGGCGCGCGATCTTCCTCGCGCAGGGCTTCGGCGGGCAAATAGCCGACATAGGAATCGTCGTGGGATTGCGCCCAGGCCCAGCCTTCCTCGTCAACCTCGTAGACCGTCGCGCGTTCGCCGTAGAGCAATTGCGTATCGATGCATTGATCGCGGCGCGGCGCGGCGCGCAGAGCGACGGCCTCTTCCACAACGCGCATGGACCGGCCCGCGACGAACCGCCCGGCCTCCACCTTGCCGCGCAGGAATTCGGCCGCGAGATCGGGACGCGCGGGCGTTGTGCGTCTGTCGAATATCCCGGTCATGCCGGCAGCGCCTTTGCTTTGGCGATGACGAGATCGCCGAGGGTTTCAATATAGAGCGCGCCCCTGACGGTGCGCTGGACAATCACGTTGCGACGGTCCGCTTCGTCGCGACGGCGCGCGATGATTTCCTGCTTGCCCATGGAATCAAGAGCGCGGGTGACGACAGGTTTGGTCACGCCGAGCTTTTTGGCAAGGCCGCGCACGGTATGGGGGGGATGCTCAAGGTAGACCGTGAGCAGGATCGCCAGTTGCCGCAAGGTAAAGTCGGGCATATCCCCCGGCCTGGCCTCGCGAACGAGACCGAGCGCGACTTCGTGCAGCAGGCGCAAGGCTTGATCGGGTTTGACCTCGACTCCCACAACGCGCACTCCACCGTCACGGCCCTCGTTTCGGAGCCGGATTATTCGCCTGTTTCGTTGCGGGTTTCAAGGCGGGACTTTATTCGCCGGAGCCGCGCACGACGCGGACGCAAATCGCCGATACGATCAAGCCTCCGCCGACGACCGCCAGCACGCCGGGCGCGCCCGCCGCGGCGGCGACAAGCGAGGCCAGAAACGGCAACGAAACCTGCCCCACCCGATTGCCGGTGATGCGCAGCGACAGAGCCGTGGCGCGCGCGGTTACCGGCGCGAGGTCGAGAATGCTGGTGAGGCTCAGGGTTGTGGCGACGCCGAGGCCCAGACCCAGAACCGCCGCCGCCGCATACATGAGCGGCAGCGAAGGCAACGCGCCCAGCGAGGCGTAGGCGGCGCCGGACAGGCACATGCTCCACAAGGTCAGGGGGACGCGGCCGACGCCCGTCACGAGGCGGGCGTAGAAAATGCGCGAAACGATGGCGGCCGCCGAGCGCGCCGTGAGAATCGCGCCGATATGACCGACGTCGATGCCGCGTTCGGCGCCCAGCAGCGGCAGGTAGATCACGATGAGATCCTGCGCCGTGATGGTGATGATGCTGGCGATCATGGTGACGACGAAGCCGGGAATGCGAAGCAGGTCGCCCACCGGAAAGGGCGCGCGGCTTCTGACGTCGCCGGGCGCGGCGCGCGCCGAGGGAATGCCGAGCGAGATCACGAACGAAATCGCGGCCGCGGCGAGGCCGACGGAAAACAGCGGCAGGGTTTGCGGCACCAGCGCGCCGCCGCCGATCCAGCCGACTACGAGCGGGCCGAGCCCCTGCCCGATGCCGTTGGCGATGAGGAAATTGCCGAACATGGCGTCGCGGTTGCTGTCCCCCGCCGCGCGCACGCACAGCATCTGATGCGAAGCCATGAGATAGAGATGGCCAATGCCGAGCAGCGCGGTGAAGGCCAGAACGAGCGCCGCCGTGGGCGCAAAAAACCGCAGGCCGACCGCGCCCGCCAGCATCAGGGCCGAGCCGATGCGCGTGGCCTGCGCGTCGTGGCCGCGGTCGATGTAGCGCCCGACGAAGACGGCGAGGAAAACCGGCAGCAGCGCGAAAGTCGCGGAAATGGCGCCCAGCCAGACAACAGGCAATTCGAGTTCAAGACAGCGATAGGAGGTGGTGACGCGCAACATTCCCGTCAGCGTCTGCACCATTACGCCGTGCAGGATCAGCGGCGCGAAGAGGCGCCAATCAACGCCGCGCGGCGCCCGGGCTTGCCGTGGGGCGACTGCCTCCATGTTTACGCGACCTCAAGGGGTGGGACTCACCCCCGCGCATAACGCCTTTCCAGCAGATCGTACAGCAGGCGCGCGGTCTGCGCGTCGCCGCCTTCCGGCTTTCCAGGCCGCGTCGCGGCGTTCCAGCCGTAGATGTCGAAATGCGCCCAGCCTTTTGTCTTCTCGACAAAGCGGCGCAGAAACAGGGCCGCGACAATGGAGCCGGCGAAGGGACCGCTGGCGATGTTGTTGAGCGTCGATATCTTGCCGTCGAGCCAGGCGTCGTAGGGCTCCCACAGGGGCAGGCGCCAGACGGGGTCGTTGATCGCCATGCAGGATTTCGCCAGTTCGCCGGCAAGCGAATCGTCCATCGTGTAGAAGGGCGCGATGTCCGGCCCCATGGCGGTGCGGGCGGCGCCCGTCAGGGTGGCGAAATCGAACAGGAGTTCGGGCGATTCCTCGTCCGCCAGCGCGAGCGCGTCGGCCAGAATGAGCCTTCCTTCGGCGTCGGTGTTGCCAATCTCGACGGTAAGGCCCTTGCGGCTGGGATAGATATCGCCCGGGCGAAACGCCGCGCCGGCGATGGCGTTCTCAACAATCGGCAGCAGCACGCGCAGACGCACCGGCAGTTTCGCATCCATGATCATGCGCGCCAGCGCCATCGCAGTGGCCGCGCCCGCCATGTCCTTTTTCATCAGCGCCATGGCGCTTGACGGCTTGATGTCGAGACCGCCGGTGTCGAAACAAACGCCCTTGCCCACCAGCGTCACTTTCGGCGCGCGCGGATTGCCCCACGTGAAATCAACCAGCCGCGGCGCTTCGAGGGCGGCCTTTCCCACGGCGTGAACAAGCGGAAAGTTCTTCTTCAGCAGCGCCTCGCCCCTGACGACGGAAGCTTTCGCGCCGTAGCGTTTGGCGAGCGCCAGCGCGGCCTTCTCCAGCGCGGGCGGCCCCATGTCGTTCGCCGGCGTGTTGACGAGATCGCGCGCCATGGACAGCGCCTCGACGATGCGCGCGACGCGTTTGCCGTCGACGCCTTCGGGCGTCGCGAGGCGCGGCTGTCTGGCCGAAGATTTTCGGTAGCGCTGAAACCGATAGGCGGAGAGGCCAAAACCAACGGCGGCGCTCGCGAGGCCGTCCGCGCCGCCATGGGTCGCGTTGGCGAAACAATAATCTCCTTCAGGCAAAACCGTCGCGAGCTTGCCGGCCAGCAAGGGATCGATGAATTTCGCGTCCTGCGGTTCAATGCCGAACAAAACGCAGGCAACGGCGCCGTCGTCGCCGGGCAATACAAGATGCCGGCCCGCCGTCGGCTCGAAACCGTTCGCGACGGCAAAAGCCGAAGCGCATTTCGGCAGCCCCGCCAGAACGTCCCGCAGGTTGTTTTTCGCGACAAACCAGATGGGGACCGCGCGGCGGCGCGCGGCGACAGGACGTTTGGACATCAGGGGCTCCAGGCTTTCACAGTGACCGCGTTAAGGTTCCATTAGGGTTAACCATTTATTGCTGAAACCTCCAAGGCCCCGAAAGAGCCGGGCCAAAACAAGCGTCGGTTCATGACCTGTCCAGATCGCTCTCTCTTTTCCGCGCGGCCTCCCGTGTTGCAACGGCGCGCGCGCGCCCGAACCGCGCTGGCGCTGGCGCTCGTTGGCCTGACGCTGGGCGGTTGCAAGAGCGTCGGTCTCGGCGACGTGACGGGCTCGATAAGCAAAACCGATAGCGTTCTGCCCCAATCGGACGCGGCGCTGCGCCAATATTCAGAACAATGGGGCCGCAAGTTCGATGCCAATCAGGGCGACAAGGCCGCGGCGATCAATTATGCGCGGGCCTTGCGCGCGCTCACGCAATTCGATCAGGCGGCCGCGGTGATGCGGCAGATCGCCATCAAGATGCCGAACGACATGGAAGTCCTCGGCAATTATGGCAAGGCGCTGGCGGACGCCGGCCGTTTCGAGGAAGCCACGGAAGTTCTGTCGCGGGCCCACACGCAGGAGCGGCCCAACTGGTCCATCCTCTCCGCGCAGGGCTCGATCGCCGACCAGATGGGCGACCACGCGACGGCGCAGAACTATTATCACACCGCGCTCAAAATCAATCCCGGCGAACCTTCAATCTTGTCGAATCTTGGCCTCTCCTACGCCCTGTCGAAACAATTGCCGATGGCCGAACAAACGCTGCGGGACGCGGTCCAGCATCCGGCGGCGGACAGCAGGGTGCGGCAGAACCTGGCGCTCGTTCTGGCCCTGCAAGGCAAGTTCACCGAGGCCGAAGCGGTATCGTCGCGCGACCTGCCGCCAGCGCAAGCGGCGCAAAACGTCGCGACCATCCGGCGCATGATCGCCCAGTCGAACACCTGGCGGGATCTGCAAACGCTGGACGGACGCAAGCCGCAACCCGCCGCCAGCAAGCCCGCGCGCGCGCGTCAACGGGTCGTCGCCGGGCCGGCGACAAACGCGCCGATCGAACTGGCGGTCGCGCCGCGCTAGGGCGACCCGGACAAACCAGCGAATCGATCAGCGTCGGACGCCGTGGACTTGTCGCCGCGCTTACCCCGTCACCGCCGTCACCTGGATGATGGCCGGCGTCAGAATCACGCAGAACAGAACCGGCAGAAAGAAAATGATCATCGGCACGGTCAGTTTGGGCGGCAGCGAGGCGGCCTTCTTCTCGGCTTCCATGAGCCGGTTGTCGCGGCTTTCCTGCGACACGA
>JANYDZ010000484.1 GCA_025363375.1 Hyphomicrobiales bacterium | reverse complement strand
GTCTCCGGCCTCGTCGCGCCAGCCATGGGGGGCTGGTTGATGGGGCTCGACGAGGAGCGCCTCGCCCATGCGCTGGCGCTGGGCGCGGCGCGCGCCGCGACGCCCGCCATCGTGCGCGGCGGGCATGTGTCGGCGGCGAAATCCATCGCCAACGCTCTGGTGGCGCAAAGTGGCGCGCAGGGCGCGTTGCTTGCCGCGCATGGCGTGACTGGACCGCTGGCGGTGCTGGAAGCTGAACGCGGTTTGCGCGGCGTTTTCGCGCGCGGCGACGCCCTTGCTCTGCTTTCGGCGCCGCTGCCCGAAAGTCTCTACATCATGCGCGCCAATGTGAAGATGTACCCGTGTCTGGCGACAGGACAGGCGGCGGTCGCCGCAGCGCTGCAACTGCGCGCCATGGTGGACGGCGGGATCGACGCGTTTGAGAAAATAGAAGTCGTCATGGCCGACTATCCCATTGTGCGGCGCCAGCAGGTCGACAAGGCTCGTATTTTGCCGCGCTCGCGCGAGGCGGCGGATCATTCCTTCAACTTTCTCGTGGCGGTGTCGCTGATCGACGGCGAATTTGGTTTGAAGCAATATGAGAACGAGCGTTGGCATGATCCGGCGGTTGTCGCGCTGATGCAAAAGCTCGAGATGAAATCGGACGCCAGCTACGCGGCGCGCGCGCCGGGCGCCTATTCCTGCGCGCTGCGCGCCCGGGACGGGGATGGGCGCGAGCATCGGGTGGATGTGCCGTTTCCGCCGGGCTTTTCGCAGGGCGGGTTGGAACGCGCGGCGGTCGAAGAAAAGTTCCACGCGGTGAGCGCGCCGCGCGCGGATTTTTCGCTGCGCAAGGCGATTATCGACGCTGTGACGGGGCTGGACACGGCGCCTTCGCTCGCCGGCCTCATGCGCGGCGCGCGTCTGGAGGCGTGAACGCGCGCGCCGTTAACCTTCGGGTTGAAGCGCGAACACAGCATGCACGAATCGCTGTTGTGGTGGAGCTCACGGTCTGTTCGCGCCGCATGTAGCGCTTGAACGCCGGCGCCGCGCGGCAAAACCACAACGCCCCCGCCGTTTTCCGGGCGAGGGCGCGTGGCTTGTTAAGAAACAGTCCCGTTGCGGGACGGGCTTGAACTTGCTTACATCCACGGCATCAGCGAAGCGTGAATGACGTCCTTCACGCCGCCTTCCTTGTTGCCGACGGACTTGATGGCGAGATCGACGTCTTTCAGGCCGAACTTATGGGTTGTTACGAGCTCGAGCGGAAAACGCTTGGACGCCAGCTGTTCGAGCGCCAGTTCGCAAGCAAGGTAGGAATGCCCGCGCGCCGAATGAACGGTGACGTATTTCGTCGTCATCTTGCCGATGGGGAAGTTCGGGAAATCCGGGAACTCTCCCTGTACGACGATGTGGCCGCCCTTGCGTTTCAGGGCTTCAATGCCAAGCAGCACGGGCGCCGTGCCCGCGCCGGCGGTGCAGTCGAGGACGACGTCGACGCCCAGACCGCCGGTGTATTCCATGATTTTTTCCAGCGGATTTTCGGCGTTGACGTTGATGACGTGGTCGGCGCCGAGTTTCCTGGCGACTTCCAGTCGCGCGCCGTCCTTCGACGTGCCGGTGATGATAATGTTTTTCGCGCCGGCCTGTTTGCAGATGACGGTCTGCGAAAGACCTTGCTGGCCCGGGCCCTGAATGAGCACGGTGGAATTATAGCCGACCTTGCCTTCAAACAGCGACCATTCGATGCCGTTCGCCATGGGGGTGACAAGGCCGGCAAGTTCCGGCGTCACGCCCTTGGGCACGTGATGCATGACCGCGTTCCACGGCAGATACACATATTGCGCGAAGCCGCCCCACAGATGCGGCGCCTTTTCGGCGGAGGTGTAGCCGTAGCGGATGCCGTCGGGGTTGGTGCGCCAGTCGGTGCCCTCGCAATGGCGATACTGGCCGGCGTGGCAATGCTCGCACTTGCCGCACATGACGTAGTGCTCGACGAAAACGAGGTCGCCTTCCTTGAAACCCTTGCGGCGGGTGAATTCGCGTCCGGCCTTGGCGACATAGCCGATGTTTTCGTGGCCCATGATGACGTGCGCTTTGGTGGGGGGCGTCTGGTAGAGTTTCACGTCGGTGCCGCAAATGCCCGCGACTTCCATTTTCATCAGCGCCGCGTCTTCGGCGATGTCGGGCATGGGATATTCGAGGATTTCGGTTTTGCCGGGGGCCGTGCGGACGGCGGCGAGGACTTTTTCGACCATGTTGTTCTCCTGTTTGAAATTGTGGACCTTGCTAGCACCGGGGCAAGTTGGGCGCAATTTATGTGTCGGGCGCAATTTGCGGCGGGGCGTGATAATCACGCGGCATGACCGACGTGAACCCCTTCGCCCGGAAGCAACCGGGCCATCTGGCCGCCGTTCGGCGCGTCAAGGATTTTACCCGCGCGCATTTCCGGCTGGGCGAGGCTGAGACCATTCTCGTCGCCGAAGTGGAATGTCAGACGCCGGGCTGCCCGCCGCTGGAGACAATCATCGCCTTCTGGGGCGAGGACGCGCGCCGCCGCCATTACAAGGTGTTCAAGCCCGTGGAAGAGGTCGTCGAAGACGATCTGCCGCCCTGGTGGATGAAGGACGCGCTGGTGGAGGAGGTTTTCGCGGGGTGCCCGTGTTGTTGAGTTCTATTCCGCCTTCAGCGTGCGGAAATAAGGCTCCACAGGTCCGGTAAACTTCATCGTCATGGGGTTGCCGTAACGATCCTTGGCGACGCCGGCGGTCATGCGGACCCAGCCTTCGCTGACGCAATATTCCTCGACATTGTTGCGCTCGATGCCCTTGAAGCGGATGCCGACGTCGCGTTGCAGGACTTCGGCGTTGTACCAGGGGCTGCGCGGGTCCGTTGACAGGCGGTCGGGCGGGGCGTCGGCGGCGTTGGTCATATGTGCAACTCTTCGAATCTGGACAGGGGGCTGAATAGCACACATTCCGGCGGCGGACAGTCCGGCTTATCCCATCCGGCTTATCCCAAAGCCTCATCCAGCAGCCCCAGCGCGGCCCGCGCAAACGCGTCCATATTTGCGGCGCGGTCCTTTGCGCCCGTCTCCAGCGTCCGAGCGAAGTTTTTCGGCCCGCTGACGCCGAAGCACACATGTCCCGCCGCATCGCCATAGCGGTTTCCCGTTGGGCCGGCGGCGCCGGTCTCCGACAGGCCCCAATTCGCGGAAAACTTTTCGCGCACGCGGCCCGCCAGCAAATGGGCGTAGGGCTCGCTCGACGCGCGCATGTCCGCCATCTCCGCCGCCGTGATCGCGAGCAGCGCCTCGCGCGCCTTCTGCGTGTAAATGACGCCGCCGCCGAGGAAATATTTCGACGCGCCGGGCACAGCGAGCAGCGCCGCCGAGATGAGCCCGCCGGAGGAGGATTCCGCGATGGCGATTGTTTCCCCGCGCGCCATGAGTTTGGCGGCGACGCGGTTGGCGAGGGCTTGCAGGTCGGACATGAGCGGCTCCTTTTTATGCTGCGATCAAATCGCCGGCCCCTTGCTCTGCGGCGTCTGGATCAGGCCGGTCATTCGTTCCTTCGGCAGCGCGGAAATAGCCGCTTCGTCAAACAAATCGCCCATCTGCGAGGGCACGCCGCTGGTTTTGATGGCGTCCAGAAACTTGCGGTGGACGCGCGGGTCCTGATCCTCGTATTCGATCTGGCGTCCGCCTTGTTTCACCGAGGTCGAGCCGCCCCCCTCGTTGCTGACGCGCCGCAGCGCGATGAGCGGATAACGCGCGCTGCCGATGCTGCACGCGTAATAGCGCGCCGGCTGGCCGCAGGTGTTGAAATGCTGATGGAACATCCAGAACGGCGGCGTGTACATGAAGCCGTGCCGCCACGGCAGTTCCACGAATTCCGAATCGCCGTCGTACCAGAGCAGCGAATAGCCCTCGCCGTCGCACGCGTGAACGTGCGTTCCCGCCGCGTGGCGATGCGCTTTCTTGTATCGGCCGACGGGAATCTCGGACACGTGCGCGTGCATGGTGCCGTTGGCGAGCAGAAAGAACACGTTGCGCGAACCTTTGCCGCGCGCGTTGAGTTCATAGAGCTTGAAGCCCGAGAGATCGCTGACAAAATTCGTCTCCCACACGTTGATTTGCGCCAGCGCGCCCTTGCGGTCGAACACGCCGTGCTCGCCTTCGCCCTCAAAATGATTTTTCTTGCCGATGCGGTCGGGGAATTTGCAGGGATTGTTCCAGATGAATTCGTCGTCGTGGTAATGGTTGATGGCGAGCGGCGCGTCGTTGGTGCAGGAGAGGCGGACGGCCTCCCGGCCGCTGTTGTTGAAAATCTGGTATTCGCAATTCAGCGGTATCGCGAACAGCGCCTTCGGGCCCCATTCGAACGATTGGCGTTCGCCATTGGGCAACCACAGGACGGTCGAGCCAAAACCGCGGAGCACATAGAAAAAAGCCTCGAAGAGGTGTTTGATCGGCGCCGTCTTTTTGCCGGCTTCGATCTCCAGCACGAAATTGGCGGCGAAATCGCCGCGTCCGTGCGTGTGGGCAAAACAACCGCGCGCGTCAAAACGGTGCCATTTTTCGGTTTTCAGCGTCAGCAGATCGTGGCCGAAATCGAGGTGAACGGGAACGCCTTCTCCCACCGCCCATTCCATGTAGGGATCGAGGAAATAGTTTTGCGGGGGGATTGTAGCGTCGGTCATTGCGTTTCCAGAAGCGGCGGTTGCGGCCGCCTATGAATCGCACAAGCGTGCGCGGCGGGAAAGCCCCGCTCTTCCCAGCGGCCTCGCAAGGGCCTAAAACATCGCCAAATCCACCAACCTCAAAGAGCCAGGCGCCATGTCATTGCCAAAATTCACCCTCGTCACCCGCACCAACGGCGCCAACCGCGCCCTGAAAGAGGGGCGCGTCATACCGAAGGTCTGCGAGCTCGAATTTGTCGAGGTCGATCCCATCATCGCGGCCTTCCGCCGCATGGTGCGCGGCAATGAATTCGACATTTGCGAGATGGCGGTCACCACTTACATCTGCGCGAAGGCGCACGGCAAGAAAATGACGGCGATTCCGGTGCCGCTGGTGAGGGCGTTCCATCACGGCGCGACGCTGGTCAACGCGAAGTCGGGCGTGCAGGTTCCCAAGGATCTCGAGGGCAGGCGCGTCGGCGTCAACCGCGGCTACACCGTGACCACGGGCGTGTGGGCGCGCGGCATCATGGCGGACGAATACGGCCTCGATCTGTCGAAAGTAACCTGGGTGCTGTCGGGCGACGAGCATGTCGCGGAATACAAGGCGCCGGGCAACGTCGTGCCGATCGAGGCGGGCAAGAAAATTGAGGACATGCTGGCCTCCGGCGAACTCGCCGCGGCCATCGGCGCCGACGTAAAGCACCCCGACGTGCGGCCGCTGATCCCGAACGCGCTCGAGGCGGGCCTTGCCGCCTACAAGCGCGACGGTCATTACCCCATCAATCATCTCGTCGTCGTCAAGGATGAAGTGCTGGAAAAACACCCTGATCTCGCGGCGGATATTTTCCACGCTTTCGTGGAAGCCAAGCGCATCTATGTCGCGGATTTGAAAGCCGGCAAGATAGACAGGCCCGACGTCGCCGATTCCATCCATCTGAAAGTCGTCGCCATGGGCGGCGCGCCGTTGCCTTACGGCGTCGAGCCCAACCGCAAGGTGATGGAAACGCTGATCGGCCACGCGCTGTCGCAGGGAATCATTGCGCAAAAGGTGAGCGTGGACGAGCTGTTTGCGAAGGGCACGTGGGGACTGGCGGGTTGACGGAAGCTGGCTCCGCGTGGAGCTCGACATGAACGCAACACCGACCGTATCCACGCCTTCACGTCGGCGCGCCCCCGCATGGGGCTCGTGGCATAAAGCCATGTTGATGACCAAACGCAAGCCTGCAAGCGTCGGTGAAATCCTCAACAAGGAGTTTCTGGCGCCGCTGGCGCTCACCCAAACCAAGCTCGCAGAGGCGATGGGCCTGCCGCGCAAGCACGTCAACGAACTTTGCATGGACCGCCGCGCCATCACGGCGGACACCGCGCTCATTCTGGCGCGCGTGTTCGGCAACACCGCGGATTTCTGGCTCAACACGCAGCGGCGCATCGATCTGTGGGAGGCGCTGGGCTCGCCAGAGCGCGCGGCGCGGATCAAGCGCGCGAAGCCGATCCGCCGGCAGGGCGTGAATTAAGGCAACATCGGGAAATCTTATTTTGGCCCTTCGCAAATCACGCTGTCGATCGCGTAGCCGCACTTGTTTCATCGCGTCGTTTGATCCGGCGATTTTCGCTTCAAGGCGCCACAGGTAAAATGCCACCCCTTTATTTCTGTATATTATGCAAAAACTCCACC
>JANYDZ010000478.1 GCA_025363375.1 Hyphomicrobiales bacterium | reverse complement strand
CACTTCCTTTGGAATCGCAGTCACCATCTTGGTGCCGATATATCCGGGCGAGATCGTATTGACAGTCACGCCTTTGCGCGCGGATTCGAGGGCCAGCGCTTTGGTGAAGCCGTGCATGCCCGCCTTGGCCGCGGCATAATTGGTCTGGCCGAACGCCCCTTTGGAGCCGTTCACGGAAGACACGTTGATGATGCGGCCCCAGCCGCGGTCCATCATGCCGTCATAGACGGGCTTCGTCATGTTGAAGACCGAATCAAGGTTCGTCCCGATCACGGCCTTCCATGCGGCAATGTCCATCTTGCGAAAGGTGGAATCCTTGGTGATGCCGGCATTGTTGACGAGAATTTCGACGGGACCCATGTCCGCCTGGACGCGGGCGACGCAAGCCTTCGCGGATTCAAAATCAGAGACATCGCAGGGGTAGGCGTGAAAATCGTAGCCTTTGGCCTTCATGTCCGCCAGCCATTGCTCCGAGTTTTTGTTCGACGGCGAATAGGTCACCGCGACCCGATAACCGGCGTCCGCCATCTTGGTCGAAATTGTTTCTCCAAGGCCGCCCATCCCCCCGGTAATCAGAGCGATACGTTTCTGCATAGGCGTCTCCTCATGTCTGCAGGCCTGCATATTCCATGCTGGAGATTTGCCGACCGCGCCACCTGACAATTGGTATCATGACCCGGACCGGGGCGAAACCACGGATACTTTTGCCCGTCCCCGCGAAGCCGCCGGCTTTCCGCGCGCCCAAAATGAGCGGTTTGGCGGCAAGTGGCGCCCGTCCCTTGCCGGCGATCCGGCGCTTGCCTTTTTCATCAATACCGGATCAAAAAGCCCTACTGTGAGCCGCCCGCGCGGCCATTCATTCCGCGCGTGAAGCGTCGCGAACCCCGGGGAAACACAATGCCGCACGATGAAGTCTCGAAACATTGGCACGAGCCCAAGGCCGGCGAAAACGCCGGATTCGGCAAATTCCCGCGCCCGGCCATGCCCTACGACCGTTTCATGGAGGCCGAAGGCGTGCCGGTCTATCGCAGCATCGGCTGCCGCACCGTGCTCGACCTGCCGCTCGCCCCCTGGAAACGCCAGGGCGGGCGCGGCACCTATATTCAGCTCTACGGCACCGAAGGCCTTTGGGGCATGTATGTCGTCGAAGTCCCGGCCGGCGGCGCGCTCAATATAGAGCGCCACCTTTACGAGAAGAACGTGCTCGTCGTGGAAGGGCGCGGCTCGACGGAAGTCTGGCAGGAAGGTCAGGCGAAGAAGCAGACGTTCGAATGGCAGAAGGGCTCGCTGTTCTCCGTGCCGCTCAACGCTTTCCACCGATTTGTGAATGCGACGAATTCGCCCGCGCTGCTGCTGTGCGGCACCACGGCGCCGAACATTTTCAACCTCGTCGACAATCCGCATTTTGTCTTCAACACGCCGTACAATTTCTCCGAGCGCTACGCGGGCACGGAGGATTATTTCAAGCCGAGCGACGACGTCGAGCCGGACCCCGTGCGCGGCCTCGCCATGCGCCGCACAAACTTTATTCCCGATGTCATCGCCACCGAGCTCCCGCTCGACAACCGCCGCTCGCCCGGCTATCGCCGCATCGAGCCCTATATGGCGGGGCAGCGCTTCTATCTCTGGATAGGCCAGCACGAAACGGGGCGCTATTCCAAGGCGCACAAGCACGCCTCCGCCGCCATTCTCATCTGCCTGAAGGGCAAGGGCTACACCTACACATGGCCCGAGCAATTGGGAGAGCGGCCATGGGAGGCCGGCAAGGCTCTGCATGTGCAGCGGCAGGATTATGAGTTCGGCGGCATGGTTTCGGCGGCGCCCATGTCGGGCGACTGGTTCCACCAGCATTTCGGCGTGAGCCGCGATCCGCTGCGGCTGACGGCGTGGTTCGGCGCGAACAATTCACGCGCGCGCAAACCCGGCCTGCCCGGTGAAAAGACAAGCGACATGGGCGCAATCGACATCAAGAAAGGCGGCAGCGCGATCCCCTATCACGAGGAGGATCCGTATCTGCGCAAGGAGTTCGAGAAATACCTCGCCGAGGACGGCGCGAAAACGCGCATGGAGCCGAAATGGTACGAAGGACCTTCTACCGACGGCAGCGAGCCGGGGAATGACTTCTGAGCAAACAAGCCACGTTGGGACATGATCGAGACCATCGCGGGCGCCGCGACAGTCTCGTTCGCGCCTGCCGACCCGGAGGACGACGAACTTGATCATCAAGCACTTCGAGGTGAGCCACAGCCTGATGCGCAAGGACGATCCCACGTGGAAGTTCGCGCTCGGCGCCAGCCCCATCACCGAGGGCAAGTTCGTGCGCCTCGCGACCGAAGACGGTGTTGAGGCCTACGGCTATGCCTCGGCGACGGCGCACATGGGCGCGATCCCCAGCGCGCTCGAGGGACAGCTCGAATATCTCAAGCCGCGCGTTGTCGGCAAAAGCTGCGGCGACATAGAATCCATTCTGATCGCGCTTGACCGCGCCATGCGCGGCGCGCCGCAGGCCAAGGCCGGCATCGATTGCGCGCTGCATGACCTGCTGGCGAAAAAGCTGGGAGTGCCTCTGTATCAGCTGTTCGGCGGCAAAGTGCGCGACCGCGTGCCCATCCTGCGCATTCTCGCCATCAAGTCGCCCGCGGAAATGGCGGTTCAAGCGCAAAAGCTTATCGACAAGGGCTACAACTACCTCAAGATCAAGGTGCATGGCGAGGTTTCCGAAGACGTGGCGCGCGTCGCGGCCATTCGCAAACAGGTCGGCCCCGACGCGCACCTGACGATCGACGCCAATCAGGCCTATGCGCCGAAGGACGCGATCGCCGCGTTGACGCGCATGGCCGACTACAACATCGATCTGGCGGAACAGCCCGTCTCCGCCGACGATTTCGAGGGCCTGAAGCTCGTCACGCGGACCGTTCCGATCGCCATCGAAGCCGATGAGGCCGCCGGCTCCCTGCAAGAGATCTATCGTCTCGTTGCCGAACGCGCGGTCGACGCGGTGAGCCTGAAAATTCCGAAGCTCGGCGGCTTGCGCAACACGATCGCCGCCGCGCGCATCTGCGAAGCGGGCGGCGTGAAATACAGGCTCGGCGCGGCCGTCGGCAGCCGGCTTTTGTCCGCGCACGCCCTCCATTTGGCCTGCGCCTTGCGCGATGTCGACTACGCCTGCGAACTCGGCGAATTCGACCGCCTGCTGGACGACAGCTTTGAGGGCATCGAGATCAAGGACGGCTATCTGCATCTGCCGGAGGGGCCGGGCAGCGGCGTGCGCTGGAAGAAAAGCGCTTGAGGGAAGGCGTTTCGAGGATGCGGGCGAACATGCGGGGGTTGATTTTGGGGTGCGCCGCGACGGCGTTGCTGGCCGCCGCGCCGGTGACCGCGCGCGCGCAATCAGCCGACATTCTGACAAACCGCGCCGCCGACCGACAGGAGCGCCTTGTCGAAGGCGCGAAGAAGGAAGGCGCGGTCGTTTTCTATTCGGCGATGATCGTCAATCAGGCCTTGCGCCCGCTCGCCGACGCCTTCATGAAAAAATATCCCTTCGTCAAGATGACCTATTGGCGCAGCGACACCGAGGAAATCATCGCCAAGGTCGGCGCCGAGGTGCGCTCCAACAACCAGCTCGTCGACGTGATCGAGGGCACGGGCGTCGGCGAACTCGCCATCCAGACCAATCTTGTGCAGCCCTATTTCACGCCGCTGATCGACGATTATCCCAGGACTTATCGCGACCCGAAGGAATTGTGGACGCCGACGCGCGTCAGCTATTTCGGCGCGGCCTACAACACAAAACTGGTGCCGCCGGATCAGGTTCCCAGGACCTACGAGGATCTTTTGCACCCGCGCTGGAAGGGCAAGCTTGCCTGGCGCATCGGCACTTCAAGCGGCACGCCGTTGTTCCTCGCCAATCTGCGCATCGCCTGGGGCGAGGACAAGGCCAACGCCTATTTCGACAGGCTCGCGGGCCAGAAGATCATCAACTTCGGTTCCGGCAGCGCGCGCACGCTCGTCGATCGCGTCGTCGCCGGCGAGTTTCCCGTCGCGCTGAACATATTCGCCCACCACCCCTTGATCAGCAAAGCCAAGGGCGCGCCGGTCAACGCCGTGCTGCACGATCCCGTGCCCGCGACCTCGGCGTCGATGGTGGTGGCGAAAGGCGCGAAGCACCCGCACGCCTCGTTGTTGCTCGTCGATTTCATTCTCTCGCAGGAGGGCCAGCAGATTCTCGCCAAGGCGGAATATTTCCCGGCGCGGCCCGATACGCCGCCGCTGGAAATCTCCGCGCCCGTCGTGCCGAAGAACGCCGGTGTGCCCGAGAATTTCATCACGCCGGAGGATCTCAACAAATACACCGGGTCCTCGCAAACGATCTGGCAGGAGAAGTTTCGTTGACAGAGCGACACGCGGCGGCGAGCGGGACATGACGCAGGCATCGCACGGCGCGGGCGCGCTCGCGGCGCGCGCGGAGGCTTCGCCCCTGGCGCGCCTGTTCACGCCGAAAATGGTCGTGGCCCTGCTGGCCCTCGTGTTGATTGTTCTTGTCATGCCGCCGGTGCTGTTTCTGCTCGACGTGAGCGTGCATGAATCTAAGCCGGACGGCTCCATGGGCGCGGCGACGTTCCGCTTCTATCAGCAGCTCTGGTCGGATCGCTTCTTCTTCCCAAGCCTCGTCAACACGTTCATCTACGCGGTGGGATCGGCGGTCGTCGCCATCTTCATCGGCACCGTCCAGGCGATGATCGTCGAGCGCACCAACGCGCCCGGCCGCAAGCTCGTGCTCTTCGGCGCCATCGTCTCGCTGGGCGTGCCGCACGTGCTCTACACCGTGGCGTGGCTGCTGCTGCTCGGCCGCGCGGGACCGTTCAACGATCTGATTTCGACGCTCACCCAGGGCGGCGGCGCCATCAATGTCTATTCCATGTGGGGCATGGTGCTGATCGAGGGGGTCGGCTTTGTTCCCCTCACGTTTCTACTGATGTCGGCCGTGCTGCGCTCGACCGACGCCGCCTTCGAGGAGGCGGCAATGATGTCGGGCGCCGCGCCCGCGCGCGCCTTCTGGAGCATCACCCTGCGCATGGCGCTGCCCGCGCTCTGCGCGCTGACGCTGCTGATCTTCGTGCGGGCTTTCGAATCGTTTGAAGTGCCGGCGCTCGTCGGCCTCGCCGGCAACATCAACGTCATGACGACGACGATCTATCAGACCTCGCACACGACGGGCGCGCCCAATCACGGGCAAGCCGGCGCCTATTCGGTCTGCCTTATCCTCATCGTGATTGGCCTGCTGTTCTGGCAGAATCAATTGTCCCGGCACGCGCATCGCTATCAAACGGTGACGGGAAAAGGCTTTCGCCCGCGCGTCATAGATCTTGGCAAGTGGCGCTATTTCGCCGCGACGGCGCTGTTCGCTCTGTTCGCGGTGGTGACCATTCTGCCGATCTCCATGCTGATCTTCACCTCGTTGCTGCCATTCTACGAGGGGGTGACGATGGAATCCTTCGCGCGCCTTTCGCTGGACAACTACAAAATCCTCGCCGGCCCCGGCTCGTTCCGCGATTCCATCGCCAACACGCTGGTTCTCGGCGTCGGCACCGCGAGTTTCGTCGTGCCCTTCACCGCGCTCTGCGCCTGGCTCGTGGCGCGTCGTTATCCCGGCGCCATGTTGCTCGATCAGCTCGCGACCATGCCGCTCGTCTTCCCCGCGATCATCATGAGCGTGGCTTTCCTCAATGTTTTCGTGAATGTTCCGCTGCCGCTCTATGGCACGCTGTTGTCGGTGATTATCGCCTCAAGCGTGCGTTTCCTGCCCTATGGCATGCGCTACGCCTACGCGGGCGCGCTGCAAATTCACACCGATCTCGAGGAA
>JANYDZ010000414.1 GCA_025363375.1 Hyphomicrobiales bacterium | reverse complement strand
GCTGGCGCGCCGCAGCGCTTCGCCGGAGCCTTCGAGTGCTTCGATGGTGTTCGCGAAAGTCGGGGCAGCCGCGGCCCCCGCAATCGCGTCGATTTCGGCCCGCTGCGCCGCCATGCCCGCTTCGATGGCCGGTTGGAAATGCGCCGTTTCGATGCGCGCGAAAGGCGGCATTCCAAATGGCGTGGTCCATTGTTCGAAGAACGGATTGGGTGCGGTCATGGCGGGGCTCCGGACGCGGCTATGACCGATACTATTACTGGATTCGCCGGGAAGATGCAGTTTTTCGCGCGTCGAGGCGGACGATGTTTTCTCAACGGGTCACGATTGACGGCGAAAACGTCGGTCGCGGCTCAATTTTGCGCGATCCATTGGTTGTCCACGAGCCAGCGCTGAAAGGTCAGCACCGCCGCGCGGTCGCCGCAGGTCGCGTAAAGTCCTTTGCAGGTGGCGAGCAATTGCGCGCGGCGTTGATAAACCGCGTCGAGAGGCAGCCCCGCCGCCATCACCGCGATCGTCGCGAGATGCGCGACTTCGACGATGGGCAGATCGCGCCCCGGCCAGGCCGGCGTGAAGTTTTGCGCGTCGATTGTGTAGTAGGTTTCAAAAGCCTTCGAGGCGGAATCAAGCTGCCAGAAAGAGCCGTCGTTGGCCATCTGCTCCGCGCCCTCCAACGGCAGTTTCGCCAGCGCGGGTTGATGATCGCCGTAGCCGATGTGCAGGATTTGGCGCGTCGGCGTGTTCGTCGCCAGACGCTTGCGGAATGCGTCGCGGTCGCGTTTCGCCAGCACGAGGCGCCAGAGATATTCGTCGAATTCCGGATCGGCGTTCCAGCGCGTCGCATCGCCTTCGCGCAACGCTTCGGGAGCGTAGCGGAAATCCCATGGCGAATGCGTCGACATGCTCGACGCCACGATGAACTGCGGTTTGGGCGCCGCGCCGGCCGCGTTGGCCTCGAGAATTTTCGCGGCCTCGTTGAGATAGAAGGCGTCGCGCTGGCGTTGATCGGGCGCGTGGTGAACGCCAATGTCCACCACGCGGTCAAAGCCGATGGCTTCGTAGAAACGCCCGACGCCGGCAAACCCCGCCGAAGCCGGGTAGATCATGCTCGTCTCGTAGCCGCAGGCTTTCAGATATTGGGGCAGGGAATGCCGCAAACGTCCCGTCATGAAGTTTGAGACAAAATTGCGCATGGAGCCAAAAGAGCGCGTGGACAATCCCGTCAACGCGGAAAAATCGGTGAGCCAGGTTCCGCCGCCGAACGTCTCGACGCGCAAGGGATGAATCGCGCCGGCCGCGTCGGCGAAAAAACTCTTGAGCTCGTCGGGATAGACGAGGCCGGGATAAACGCCCGGCGGCATGGCGGATTCGTTGAGGAAGAGGACGATGTCGGGCGGCGTCCGCGCAGGCGCGCAGGCGATGGGTTCGAACTTTTGCGGCGCGCTGGCGCTCGCCGCGCCGACCTCGATGAGGCCTTTGAATCGAAGCAACCGCGGCAGATCGCCGAAGGACCACAGGAAGGCCGAAAAAACAAAGCGCTTTTCAGCGAAGAACATGCCGTTGCGCGCCGCCAGCGGTTGCGCCGCGACGGCCATTGCCGCGCAGGCGGCGGCGGCGATGGCGAGGCGGGAGCGCGCGCGCAGCGGCGTGGGCCTTTCAAGGCGCGCGGCGAAAACCACCGCGCCCGCGCCGAGCGCCATCGCCAGCACAAGCAGCCAGGCCAGGATCGGGTACGCCGAAAACAGAAAAGCGATATGGGCGAACGAAAAGACGTAAAAAATCACGTCGTAAACGTGCAGGTTCATCGCAACCAACGCGAATTTGGCCGTCGAGCCCGCCCAGACCGCGGCGAAACACAACATGCCGACGACGAGAGCGAGGACCAGCCGGCGCGTCAGCGCGAAGGCAAGCGCCACGAGAAAGCCGAAAGCGGCGAGCGTCGGAACGTAGAAAAACCAGTCGTATTCGACGTGCACGACAAACGCGGCAAACGCGACAATCGCAACAATCGCGGCGATGCGGAACGCGCCCGCGAACGTCGCGGCGGTTGAGGCGGCGGCCGGGAAGCCGCGCAGGCGTCGCAACAGTTCCAACAAGTCGAAATCCAGCATGACGATTTTATGACTAATTGGCACGCTCAAGGGCTTTTCACAACATTTCGTCGGATTCCGGCTGGAAGCGGGCGCTTTCGCGACGCTCTTTCGTTTGTTATGAGGCTAAAGTGGAGGAACTCATGATCGATCAGCCAACGAAGGCCTTTCCCGTCTCCTGGGACCAGTTTCACCGGGATTGTCGCGCCCTGTCGTGGCGATTGAACGGCGCCGGGCCGTTTCGCGCCATGGTGACGATCACGCGCGGCGGGCTCGTTACAGCCGCCGTCGTGGCGCGCGAGCTCGGCATTCGCGTCATCGAGACGGTGTGCATATCAAGTTATTCCGACGACAACAAAAAGGGCGCGCTGCGTTTGTTAAAGCCGATTTCGGTTGAAGTCGTGGGCGAGCGCGGCGCGGGGGTGCTTGTCATCGACGATCTCGTCGATACCGGCGCCACGGCCCGGATGGTGAGGGACATTCTGCCCGGAGCCCATTTCGCCACCGTCTACGCCAAACCGGCCGGACGCCCGCTTGTCGATACGTTCATCACGGAAGTGTCGCAGGACACCTGGATTTATTTTCCCTGGGACACGGGACTGGCGTTTCAGCCGCCGATCAACCGGGCGGGCGAGTAATTTTTATCGCCGGGCTCGCGCGGTGTTTTTGTTGGCGTCCTCCTCGCCAATGCCGCGCGAAGCGTCCGCCGCCAGCTCGGGCCATGCAAC
>JANYDZ010000147.1 GCA_025363375.1 Hyphomicrobiales bacterium | reverse complement strand
CCTTTTGGTAAGTAGTGAGCAGAAAATAATGAAGAACGAAGGACGGGTCGCCAGCGCCAATCTGGACGAACGCATCGTCAAGCGCCAGCGCGCCATCATATCGAGCATGACGGCAAAAGAGCGGCGCGATCCAGACTTGCTGAAAGCCTCGCGCAAGAAGCGCGTCGCGGCGGGCTCCGGCATGCGCGTTGAAGACGTCAACAAGCTGCTGAAACAGCATCGGCAGATGGCCGACATGATGAAGATGATGAGCGCCAACAAGCGCGGCGGCCCGATGAGTAAAATGGCCTCTATGTTCGGCATGGGCGGCGCAATGCCTCAACCCACGCCCGAACAGATGGAAGCCCTGCAAAAACAGATGGGCGGCGGCGGAATGCCCGCCATGCCGAAGCTGCCGGAATCGCCGCCGCCGGGACTATTCGGCTCCAGGCCGGGACTGCCCGGATTGGGCGCGCCAAAACTGCCCGGTCTTGGAGGCTTCAACCCTTTCGGGGGGAAAAAGAAATAGGCGCGAACCGATCATCGCGGGTCTCAAACAGAGAATTCGCCGCGGCCCTGCCGACCCGTCCTTCGTTCTTCATTATTTTCTGCTCACTACTTACCAAAAGGAAACCAAAGCATGTCTCTTAAAATTCGCCTCTCCCGCGGCGGCGCCAAGAAGCGCCCTTTCTACCGCATCGTCGTCGCCGACTCGCGCATGCCGCGCGATGGCCGTTTCATCGAAAAGCTTGGCACCTTCGACGCATTGAAGGCAAAAGATGACGCCACCCGCCTCGTGATCGATGTCGAGAAGGCCAAGGCGTGGATGGTCAAAGGCGCGACGCCATCCGACCGCGTCGCCCGTCTGCTGGAGAGCGTTGGCGTTGGCCACCGCGAGAAGCGCGACAATCCCGAGAAGGCGCTGCCGAAGAAGAAGGCCCAGGAACGCACCGCCGCCGCCGCGAAGGCCGCCGAGGCCGCCGCCGCCGCTCCGACCCCGTAATTCGTCGATACGGATCAGGCCTTGGATCGCGACACGCGAAATTCGCGACCCGTCAAATCGCCCTCCGCGCCCGCAAGCGCGGATGCGAAAGCCGACGCGCGCCGTGTGCTCGTCGGCCGCTTTGGCGCGGCTCATGGCGTGAAAGGCGAAATTCGTCTGCAATCCTTTACTGAAAATCCCAAATCCATCGGCAAGTTCAAACCGCTCACCGACGCAACCGGCGCGCGGCAATTTGTCATCGAAAGCTTGCGCCCGGCGCGCGACAACATCTTCGTGGCGCGCGTGCCCGGCGTGAACGACCGCAACGCCGCTGAAGCGCTGCGCAATATTGAACTTTATTTCGAACGCGCCAGATTTCCAAAGCCGGCAAAAGACGAATTCTATGTCGCCGACCTCGTCGGAATGCCCGCCACGGATCCGAACGGAGAACATCTTGGCGTCATCGTCAACGTCGCCAATTACGGCGCGGGCGATATTCTTGAAATCAGTCCGCCCGCGGGGGAGACGCTGCTGATTCCTTTCACGCTGGCGAATGTGCCGGAGATCGATATAGGCGCGGGCAGGGTCGTTGTGTCGCCGCCCGTTGAAGTCGAGGCGCCGCCGCCGAAAGGCGAAGCAAGCGAGCCATAGAGGGCCGCCGCGTTTACAAATGCCGGCCTGCGCCCGATAATCGCCCGCCCCCGCGCCGCGGCGCGCGGCGCAAGGGAGCCCGTCATGCGCGGTATGTTCAGCGCCGCCATTTTTATCTTGCTCGGCGCCGCGCAAGCGGCCGCGCAGAATTTCTACGCTGGCAAGCAGATTTCGATCCTGGTCAATTACGACGCGGGAGGCCCCACCGACATAGAAGCGCGCGCGCTGGCGCGCCATCTCGCCAAACATCTGCCGGGCAATCCCGGCGTCATTGTGCAGAATATGGGCGGCGCCGCGGGACTTGTGGGCGCGAAATATCTTGGCGAGGTTGCGCCCAGGGACGGCCTGATGATCGGCTATCTTACGGCCGCAACCCAGCGTTACGTCGCCAATCCCGAAAAATTCAACGTCGATTTTCGCACCTACGAATTCATCGCCATCGTGCCGAGCGGACGCATTCATTTCATGCGCGCCGACGTGAAGCCGGGCGTCAGGAACGCAGCGGATATCCTGAAAACCAGAGACATCGTCATGGGCGGACTGGGCCTCGACGCGCCCAAGGACCTCGCCATGCGCCTTACGCTCGACATGCTCGGCGTGCCCTACAAATATGTGACTGGCTACAATTCCAGCGCCCAGGCGCAACTCGCCCTGCAACGCGACGAGATCAGCTATTACGCGGACTCGCCGCCGGTCTATTCCACCAGGATCGAGCCGATGGTGAAGTCGGGACTGCTCACATCGGTCTTCTACGATCCGGGATACGACGGCGCGACGTTCAGCGTGCCCAGGCAAATGAAGGGCTTGCCGATCCTGCCCTTCCACGAATTTTTTCAGCAGGCGAGGGGCGCCCCGCCGCAAGGGCAATTGTGGGAGGCCTATAAGTCGCTGCTCACCGTCAACGGCGCCATGTACCGCCTCATCGCTCTGCCGCCCGGAGCGCCCAAACCCGCCATCGACGCGTTGCGACAGGCCGTGCTGCAACTCAACGACGACAAGGCCTATCAGGAGGACGCGCAAAGGACGATGGGAGACGCGCCTGAATATATTTCAAGCGCGACGCTGAACGACGAGGTGCGCAAGGGCCTGTCGATCGATCCGGTGTTGAAGAAATTCATGGAGGACTACATCAAACAGGCGGAGCGGCGGTAGCAGCCCGCTCTCGAGTCGTAGAGCCGCGCCAATTGGCCCCGCCGGAGATTTTGTTCGACTTTGCTCCCGAAGTGCGCGCCGCCGGACGCGCAAATCCGCGTTCCCGTCAGGCCGCCCCCACCTTCGCCAGATCCTCCGCCGCGTTCCACGGCTTCCACCAGGGCTTGATGCCCAGATCGCTGGCGATCAAACCAGCGGTAATGTAACCCGCGCCGCCCGAGATCGCGCCGCCGGGATGGGCAGCCGAGCCCGACATGTAAAGATTGCCGATCGGCGAGCGATAGCCGAAGTGATTGTACATCACTTGTTCGGCGTTGAACGCGCCCATGAAGATGTCGCCGCCGCGCATATTGATCATTTCCTGCACGTATTCGCGGCCGGTATAGACGTAACGCCCGAGAATGTTTTTCTGCGTCATGTTCGGGCAGTAGCGCGCGAAGGTCTCGACGATCTTGTCGGAGAATTCTTCCTTGAAGTTCTCGTAAGATTGCGTGCCGAGTTCGGG
>JANYDZ010000365.1 GCA_025363375.1 Hyphomicrobiales bacterium | reverse complement strand
CGATCCGCCCAACGGCTACAGGATCAGCGGCGCGGGCGAAGGCGGCATCGCCGGTTTCGCCAAGGGCGGCGCGGTGGTGCGCCTGTCCGACGCCGAGGGCGGCGGCACGCTGCTTTCCTATGATGTCGAGGCGAACGTGGGTGGCAAGATCGCCCAGTTGGGCGCCCGACTCATCGACGGCGTCGCCAAGAAGAACGCCGACCAGTTTTTCGCCAGTTTCGCGGAGAATGTGAAGGCGGGGTGAAGCGCCTTCAGCGCGGCGAAGCGTGGTGGGCAGCTATAAGCCAGCCCGCGCTTTGCTGGACGATCGTCCAGGTCAGGCGATAGCGCCTGAGTTCCGTTCCGAACAGGAATTGCCAGTAACCCGCCGCAATCATCGTGTCTTCGCCGGTCTGAACCACATCGCCCGGTTCGAATTCGTCGAGCGTGACATCCGCCCGCAATGTTGAGAAATAGGCGCGCACACCGTCCCGGCCACGGTAGAGGTCGGGCGTCGAGCCGAAGAACATGGCTTCCTGTGTATAGAGGTTGGCCAGAGCTTCAGCGTCGCGGGCCCGGAAAGCGCGGGCCCAGGCCTTGCGCAGTTCCTCGGCAACGGCATTCGCGCTGGCCGGCGTCATGTCGGGGCCTTTCGGATTAACTCTCGCCGGAGGCTGGCGTCCGCTTCCGCGAGCGTTGGCGCTTTCGCCGTCCAATCGATCAGCCTCCGGGGCCATGACGCATGAGCGCCACGACCCGAATGGCGGCGTACATGAAGATCAGCGTGGCGCCAATCGAACGCCAGGACAGTCGCGACGCCGCTGACGCCGTGGTCCGAAGCGCAGCCGCCGCCGAGCAGCGCCGTGATTGGGTTGAACGATGACATGCTGTGAAAATCCAGCGACGCGGGCGCAGATGAATAATACTCCGGATTCGCGCCATGATCCACGGCGCTCTTTCAATAGAAAAGCGTGCAAACAAAGAACCCCCGCGGCACGTTCCCGGCCATCGCCGACGGGCGGGCGCTTCGGCGACGCGCGCGGCGAAAACCGCCGCCGCTCTTGCTTGACCACGCCGGCCCGGCATATCACACTGCCTTGAGAAATTTTGTCGCGCAGGAGGAATGCCCATGCAAGTCGTATCCATGTTTGTCAACGGCAAGGCAGTGGCGCACGCCGTCGATTCCCGCACTTTACTGGTGCAATATCTGCGTGAAACGCTGCGCCTGACCGGCACGCACGTGGGCTGCGACACCAGCCAGTGCGGCTGCTGCGTGGTGCATGTGAACGGCGACGCGGTAAAGTCCTGCACGGCGCTGGCGCTCTCCTGCGAGGGCGCGCATGTCACCACCATCGAGGGCCTCGCCGACGGCGACAAGCTGCATCCGATGCAGGAAGCCTTCCGCGAAAACCACGGATTGCAATGCGGCTTCTGCACGCCGGGCATGATCATGACCGCCGTCGAAATGGTGAAGCGCAAGGGCAACAAGCTCGACGAGCACACGATCCGCGAAGAACTTGAAGGCAATATCTGCCGCTGCACGGGCTATCACAACATCGTCAAGGCCATCGCCGCGGGCGCCGAGGCCATGGGCGCGAAGGTATGACTTATCGACGTTGATTGTACTTCGAGGAGCGTGACATGAGCAGCACCGGCATCGGCGCATCGGTTCGCCGCAAGGAAGATCGCCGTTTCATCACGGGCAAGGGCCGCTACACCGACGATGTCAATCGTCCGGGACAGGCGCACGCGCATTTCCTGCGCTCGCCCCACGCGCACGCGGCGATCAAGGGGATCGACCTTTCCGCCGCGAAAGGCATGCCCGGCGTCGTCGCGATTTTCACCGGCGACGATATCGCCGCCGACAAGGTGGGCGGGCTCATCTGCGGCTGGATGATCCATTCGAAGGACGGTTCGCCCATGAAGTCGGGCGCGCATCCCGCGCTGGCGCATGGAAAAGTGCGTTACGTCGGCGATCATGTCGCCGTGGTGATCGCCGACACCTACGCGCAAGCGCGCGACGCCGCCGAAAAAATCAAGGTTGACTATTCCGTGCTGCCAGCGGTCGTCGACACCGCGACCGCGACGAAGGCGGGGACAACGATCCACGAGGTCTCGCCGGACAACAGCGTCTACAACTGGCATCTCGGCGACAAGGCGGCGACGGACGCGGCTTTCGCCAGGGCCGCGCATGTCACGAAGCTCGACATCGTCAACAACCGCCTTGTGCCCAACGCCATGGAGCCGCGCGCCGCCGTCGGCGATTACGACGAAGGCGACGGCGGGCTCACCCTCTACACAACCAGCCAGAACCCGCATGTGGCGCGGCTCGTGCTCTCGGCCTTCATCGGCCTTGCGCCGGAAAACAAACTGCGAGTGGTGGCGCCCGACGTGGGCGGCGGTTTCGGCTCGAAAATCTTTATCTACGCGGAAGAGACGGTCTGCGTATGGGCCGCGCGAAAAATCAACCGCCCCGTGAAATGGGTGGCGGACCGCACCGAGGCTTTTCTCAGCGACGCGCATGGCCGCGATCACGTGACCCACGCCGAACTCGCGCTCGACGCCAACGGAAAAATGCTGGGCCTGCGCGCCAGAACCACCGCCAATCTCGGCGCCTATCTCTCGACGTTCGCGTCGTCGGTGCCGACCTATCTCTACGCGCCGCTGCTGTCGGGTCAGTACAACATTCCCGCGATCTACGCGGAGGTCGACGCGGTCTACACCAACACCGCGCCGGTCGACGCCTATCGAGGCGCGGGCCGTCCCGAAGCGACTTTCGTCGTCGAGCGCCTCGTCGAGGTCGCGGCGCGCGAACTGAAGAAGGACCCGGCGGAATTTCGCCGACAGAATTTCATCACCGCGTTCCCGCATCAGACCCCCGTCATCATGTGCTACGACGCCGGCAATTATGGCGGCGCGCTCGACAAGGCGCTCGAGATGGCCGACTACAAGGGTGTTGCCGCGCGCAAGGCCGCCTCGGCCGCGAAGGGCAAAAAGCGCGGCATCGGCATATCCGCCTATATCGAGGCCTGCGGCATCGCGCCGTCCGCCGCCGTGGGCTCACTTGGCGCCGGCGTCGGCCTGTGGGAATCCGCCGAAGTGCGGGTGAACCCGATCGGCAC
>JANYDZ010000339.1 GCA_025363375.1 Hyphomicrobiales bacterium | reverse complement strand
CTGTTGAAGATCGCGCTTTGCAGGTCGCTCGACCGCATGGACGTTTCCCTTGCCGCCGGCGCTTGGCTCGTTCCGATGTTGCCGGGCACGGGATGGGTTCCATTCTTGACAGCCGGTGAATCAGGCGCGCCGGCGTCGCTCGTTGTCATACGCGTGGCCCGAGAATTGAATTCAACGCGCTCCGCAGCTGGGGTTCCGTGTAGGGCTTGCGGATGAATTGCGCGCCTTCGACGAACCGGCTCATAAGCGCGGCGGAGTTCGGGTTGCCGGTCGTGTACAGCACGGGCAAACCCGGGCGCAGCCTGACGGCCTCGCGCGCGAGATCGCATCCGCCAAACATGGCTGACATCAGGAAAATGTCGGTGAACAGCAGATCGATCCCCTGGTCCGTCCGCAAAATCCGGAGAGCTTCCTCAACATCGCCCGCCGCGCATGTTGAATGGCCGTAGTGCTCGACCGTCATTTCGGTCAATTCCCTGACCAGCGGGTCGTCCTCTACGATCAGTATGGCGGCCATTCGGACGGGTGCCTCTTTTTGAATTGCCGAATCGGGCGAAGGTCCCGCACGATAGCCTCGGAGCGAATCCAGCAATCCGGAACAGTAGATGGCGTCCGGGTGGCAACGCCAGCTTCGGAATCTACGCACGCGCCCACTGGCTCGTCTGGACGCGCGCAGGGGCGTGAGTCGGATCCTCATTTGCTCGACAAAATGTAACTGCCCAGGTTGTTTCCCGCCGCCGTGATTTTTAGCGGATTTTCCTGGACGCGGGAATCGGTTTCCGATTCAAGAATCGGATGGTCGCTGAATCGCCAGATGTTCCGTCCCGGGAAGAACTGATCGCGCTGATTCAGGCGCAGGCGGCGCAAATCGCCGCACTCATGACACGCGTGGCGGAACTTGAGCGCCGTCTCGGGCTGAACAGCTCCAACAGTGGCAAGCCGCCGTCGAGCGACGGGTTGAGAAACCCAGCGCGGGTGGCGAGCCTGCGCGAGCGCTCCGCCAAAAAGCCGGGCGGGCAAAAGGGCCACGCGGGCGAGACGCTCCGGCAATCCTCGGAGCCCGACGCGATCGTCGATCATTTTCCGTCGATCTGTTCGGGATGCGGCGGAGCCTTGACGCCCGGCATGGCGCTCGATCACGCGGCGCGTCAGGTGCACGACCTTCCCGAGCCGCGTCCGCTCGTCGTCACCGAGCATCGCGCCCATGTTTGCCAATGCGCTGGTTGCGGCGCGCGAACGCGGGGCACGTTTCCCGAGGGCGTGAACGCGCCCGCGCAATATGGCGCGCGGATAGCCGCCTTCGCGGTCTATCTGATGCACCAGCAATTGCTGCCGCAAAAGCGTCTCGTCGCGCTCATGATCGATCTGCTCGGCGTCAGGATCGCCGCCGCGACCATCGAGGGCATGAGCCGCGCCTGCGCCGCGCGCCTGAAGGGGTTTTCCGAAACCGTGCGCGGCCTCGTCGCCGACGCGCCGGTCAAGCACATGGACGAAACGGGCTTTCGCATCGGTGGAAAAACGCAATGGCTGCACGTGGCCTGCACGATCCTGCTGACGTTTTATCGAACGTGCGCGAAGCGCGGCTCCCTGCTCGCCGGCATGACGGGCATTGTCGTGCACGACCACTGGAAGCCCTACTACACGATGACCGGCGTGCTGCACGCCTTGTGTAACGCGCATCACCTTCGCGAATTGAAGGCGCTCGTCGAGATCGAGAAGGAGGACTGGGCGCGCCAGATGCAACGATTGTTGCGCCGCGCCTGTCACGCCGCCAACATCGCGCGCGAGGGCGGCGTTCCCCTGAAGCCGGGGCTCGTCGCCTGCGTCGAGCGTCGCCACGACGCGATTGTCGCGGCGGGTCTTGCCTTTCACGAGGCGCAACCGCCGCTGGCGCGCGCCGTGGCCAAACGCGGCGGCAAAATCCGCGGCCGCGCGCCGCGACGAACCGGACACAATCTGCTGTTGCGATTCCTGACGCGTCGCGACGACACGCTGCGCTTCCTTCACGATCCCGCCGTGCCCTTCAGCAACAACGAAGCCGAACGCGACGTACGCATGATGAAGTTGCGCATGAAAATCTCCGGCGGCTTCCGCTCGCTCGAGGGCGCCGCCGACTTCGCGACCATCCGCGGCTTCCTCTCGACGGCCAGAAAGCAGGGCTGGAACATCATCGAAGCGCTGCGTCAGAACCCGGACGACCTCGCAAAGACACTACGCGCGGCTTGATAGCGCCCGCGAACCTGGGCAGTTACAAGAAAAGACAGGATCATGGACACGTTGAGATCCTCGACGTCGAGCCGCGATGGCGGTTTATGAAGTTGGCGGCCAGCGAAGGTTACGAGCAGTTGAAACCCATAAGCATAGGCGTCGCACGTGTGTGGGCTGGCGCGCTGATCGCGGGGAAGATGCTCGCCGAGGAAGCGGGCCAGTGGCAGTGCAAGCGCGGTCATGGCGCGCCTGCCTGACCAAAGGCTTCACCTGCTTCGGCGATCTGCGCCATCAGGCCAGGCGTGGTCTGAAGATACCAATAGGTGTCCGCGACATGAGCGTGACCGAGATAGGTGCTCAAGCCGTGGATATGGCGCGACACCG
>JANYDZ010000296.1 GCA_025363375.1 Hyphomicrobiales bacterium | reverse complement strand
GCTGGCGGCGATCTCGTCAAACATCCGGTCCGTCGAGGAATCGTCGGCGACATCGACGCGAATGGATTCCGCCAGCCCCCGGGATTGCCGCACGAGGCCTACGGTTTCATCCGCGCCTTCAAGATTGCGGTCGGCGCAGATCACCGTGGCGCCAAAGGCCGCGAGGCCGCAGGCGAATGAGCGCCCGAGTCCAAAACCCGCGCCGGTGACGAGGGCGACGCGGCCGTCGAGGCGAAACATGTTCGAGAAATCCTGCATTTCAGCTCCCTGTCCGCGCGCGGCTCATATCTTTTCCAGAACCTGTTTTTTCCAGAGGTCCCAGCCGCGATCAGTGTCGTGTCCCGAGCGTTTCGCGGCATAGGCGATTTCAACTTCGGTGAGATATTTCACAGGCCCCAGCCGCAACGCTTGCAATTGCAGCCGCGCGTTGGCGTCGCTGATCACCGCGCGCCGCACGGCTTCGCGGATGGAAGCGCCGACCACGACGACGCCATGGCCGCGCATCAGGCACAGAGGATGCGCGCCCAATGATCGGGCCAGCCCGCGTCCCTGTTCAGCCGTGCACACATTCATGTCGCCGCTGTCGTCGATATCGCGGATGTCGAACACCGGCGCGCCGTGCCCGATGAAGCCGGCGTTGCCCACCATCGGGCGCAATTTCACGTCGGTGTTGCAGAAGGGAATGAGGCTTTCGCAATGGGAGTGAACGACGCACACGACATCGGGCCGCGCGCGAAAAATTTCGCCATGAATGGCGCGCTCGGCATAGAGTTTCGGCGCAGCAGGCCGCACGGGCCGGCTGTCGAGATCGAATTCAAGGAGATCATCCGCGGTGACAAGGACAGGCGGCATGGCGCGGGCCAACCAGTAACGTTCGGGATTCTTGAGATCGCGCGCGCTTACATGACCATAGGCCTGCATGACGCCGTGATCGACAAGAATGCGATTGGCGGCGACGAGATCTTCAATCAACATCGGGTCGGGCGAATGCACGCGTTGGCCTCCCTAGTGGTTGCGCCCATAAGAGCGGCGCGCGCGCCGCGATGCAAGAGGGCACGAAGGGAGGCGATCTACACCGTCTTCCGCCGGGCCGACATGATCGCCACTTCCTCAGGAAATCCCTTCGGCTGCGTCGTTCCGATCCGCACGAATTCGTTTTGCGCGAGAACGCGCGCAATATCGGCCCGCGTCTCGACGCCCGACTTCGCGGCCTCGACCGTGCCCTGCGCCACAATCAGCGCCACGCCATATTCGTTGCAAAGGCCTTCCAGCCGCGCCGCCAGATTCATCGGCTCGCCGATGGCGCTAAAGTTCATTTTCTGCTTCGAGCCATAGCTGCCCACGAATGCGAGGCCCGTCGCCACCGCGACCTTGAAATGCAGGTGATCTCTATCCGCGTCCGCCGGCGCCCGGTCGCCCTCGATAATGTCGATGGCGGCGGCGAGCGCGCGCGCGGCGTGATCGGGCTGTTCGCCGACGCCATTCCAGAAGGCGATCACCGCATCGCCGTCGAATTTGTCGAGACAGGCGTCGTAGCGGTCGAGCACATCCTGAACAGCGGCGAATTTCTGGTTGAGCGCCTGGATAATTGCGCCGGGCTCGTGGCGCCTTGCGTTGCAAAACGGCGTGAAGCCGCGCAGATCCGCGAAGAGCACGGAGATCTCGCGTTCCTCGCCGCCGGTCGCCTCGTTGCGCTCCAGCGCGGCGGCGACGATTTTCGCGGGCAGATATCGCCCGAACGAAGTGCGCAAATCCGCCAGCGCAAGATCGCGCCGCACCGCCAGAGTCATCGTGCCAAGCAATCCGAGCACGCTGACAAAGCCGAGCGTATGTCCGAGCGGCAGCCACAGGTGCAGGGCCCGGATGGCGAAGACTTCAATTGCGATGAAGGCTATTACAAGCCCCGCGATCGCGCTGGCGACTGCGATGAAGGCCACCGTGCTGGTCGAGAAAAGCGCCGGACGCTTGGCTGGCAGCTGCGTCAGCCGGCGCGTCAAAGCGAAGAACAGCAGCAAGGCCAACGCGGAAATGATTGCGCTCGCCGCCGCGCGGGTCCAGGCTTCGGCCAGATTGGGATTGCCGGCCGCGGCGGCGCTTTCGACCGCGGCCGCTTGCAGCAAAACGCCCGGCACCACGTTTCGGTCGCCAAAATCGATGTCGAGACCGCTGGCGGTGCATGGATCGTCCGCCGAGGGGTGTACGGCGACCTGCGGCATGAAGCGGTCCGGCCCGCGGCGCAAATCCTCGCCGACGATGCCCGTGCCGATCAGCACGTTGCGGTCGCGCAGCATCCCAGCGAGTTTTTCCCGGCCGCGCGGAGTCTGGCGACAGGCGTCGAAACGCTCAACTGTAAGCATTGGCGCGGACCGCAGAGGCGCGCGTGGAAACAGCAGAAAACGCGTCTGATCGCGGATGGGCGCCTCGCCGCTCGCGGGCGTAGATACGAGTTCGGCGAACCCAGATTCGATTTGCCCCGAGGCGAGGCGCAAACGCGTTGCGACGCTGCGCACGATGCCGTCCTCTTCCGACTGCAGATCAACGACGCCAACGCCGCCGCCGCCGACGAGATCCACGTAGACCTCCGCCGGGCGCACGGTCGGGTAGGAGCCAAGGACAACTTTGTCCCCCGCCTCCGTCAACAGGTCGCGCAACGGCGCGTCGTAATTGCGCAGATCGACGCCGGAGATGTCGAGACTCGCGGGGTCCAGAGCCAGCACGAGATCGTAGGCAACCTTCCTGGCGCCGAAATCGAGCGCGGCGCGACCGAGGCGCGCCAGATGCGGATGTTGCAGGGCGCGCGGCGATGTCGACCAGGGCGCCTTGTCAAGCGAGGCCTGATCGATAAGGAGTACGAAGGTCGTCGGCCAGGCGTCCTCCGTGCGTTTTTCGCGCAGGAGAGAGGCGGAAATGTCAAACAACAGCGCATTGGGACCCGACAATGCGCCGAACAAGCCGGTAAAGCCGCTTGCATAGCCGATAGCCGCCGCGCCGCACACCGCAAGAAACGCGAGTACGCCAGCCAGCGCCCTATTTTGCCAAAGCGCCTTGGCGCGCGGTGAAGCTGCCATCAATTTTTTCCAAACGACACGTGGTCTTCGTCACTTTGGCGAAGAAGGTGGTTTGATTCCGCCGCGCAGAAGCACACCGCCGGTATCGCTTGGCGTCGAACTGGGAGGACAGACGCCGATAATAGTCACCTTCGGCCCGCCCGGCTCCGTATTGATGCCGATTTCGCCGACATAAACCGAGCCTGCGCCCTCAACCTTGAAAATCTTACCCGCGCTTTCGTGACAAAAGCCGATGCTTTCGTTGGACCGCAGCACAATGACGGCGCCAGACGCCAGCGGCTGTTTCTGCCTCAAAGCAAGGGTGCGACCGTTCGCATTCTGGACCTGCGGCGCGCCGCTGACGGCCGACACGGTCCCCACATCCGGAGCGGCGGCGGCTTCCGTGGCTATCCCGCCAGACAGCGGCGTCATGAACATGATTAAAGCCAGTAGGCGCCATTCGCGCGTCACAGCGGGGCACATGGGTCAGCTCCTGCGTTGGGGCCGCCCCTTGGCGAACCCAAATCTATCTACAACAGATTAGAGGATATTTCACACGCGCGGTGTGCGCCACCGCACCGGCAGGCGCGGAATTTGCGGGAAAAATTCACACCTCCGGTGCTGGCGCCGCCATTGGCGCGACAACATTTCATGGCTATTGCTGGCGGCGAGGAGCACGCACATGACCAATCCCAGAATAACTTTCGCCTGCGGCCCCTATGATCGAATGGACGCGCTGCGCACCGGCGAAGTGAAACCCGAAGGAATCGATCTCGATTTCCTCTGCATCAAATCGCCGCGCGAAATTTTCGACCGCATGGGCCAGAAGCGGGAATTCGATGCGTCCGAGATGTCGTCGTCGGAATTCGTCACGCTGTTTTGCAAGGGCGGCAGTCCCTTTGTCGCGCTGCCGGTATTTCCATCGAAAGTGTACCGCCATCCCTTCATGTTTGGCGCGGTCAAATCCGGCGTGCGTAAGCCCAAAGACTTTGAAGGCAAGCGCATCGGAGTGCCGCTCTACACGATGACGGCGGCGGTCTGGCTGCGGGGCCTTCTTGAAGAGGATTTCGGCGTTGACCTCTCAACGATCGAATGGGTGCAGGGCGGCCTTGATCATGGCGGCACGCACGGCGTCGAGCGCGAACCTCCAGAAATTCCCGGGGTCAATCTGAAAACCAACAACTCGCCGCGTTCACTGAACGACATGCTGATCGCCGGCGAACTCGACGGGTTTATGGGCACAGGCGAGCCAGCTTGTTTCAAGACCGGGCACGTCACGCGGCTGTTGCCGGATTACGCGGAACAACAGAAGGACTACTTCCGTCGCACCGGCATTCATCCCATAATGCATCTGGTCGCCATTCGCCGCGATGTATACGAGCGCAACCCGGGCGTCGCCCGATCGCTTTACGAGGCTTGCGTCAAGTCGAAAAATCTGGCCTGGGCGCAGATCAACCACGGCGGCGCAAGCATCAGCATGTTGCCGTTCATCCATGCGCACTTGGAGGAAACCAAGGATGTCATGGGCGCGGATCCATGGCCCTACGGCGTTGAGGGAAACCGCAAGACGCTCGAGGCGCTGGTGCGGTTTATGTACAATCAGAAGCTGATCCCCTTCGCGCCGAAAATCGAGGACCTGTTCGTGCCGGCGTAATACGGCGCCGGCCATCCCGCGGCGGACAACTGATTGAAAGATTCGTCATGAATATCTCGGGCGCGCTGAAAGCCTTGGGCTCGGCCGGCGACAAGCTTCCGGAAGAAGCGCTGCGATGGTCCCTGGACAATTGGGACGCCGCCAGCGGCGCCTTCATGCAGGTTCTCGCCCGTTGCGCGCGCGAGCTTGAGAATGCGACGGACGCCGATGTGAACGTCGCGCTTTTTGGGCTGCATCTCATGGCGGAGAAACGCGAAACGCGCGCCTTTCCGCTGATGTGCGCTTTAGCGAAATCTCCGGAAGGACTGTTCGCCATTCTCGGCGACACCATGCTGTGGTCGGGCGCGTCAATTTTCATTTCGCTGTTCGACGGCGACGCCGACGGGCTCCGCGCGATCGTCGAATCGCCGGACGTCGATCCGATGCTGAAGTCCTGCGCTTTCGAGGCTATCGCTTATCTGACGGCAACCAGAGCGATTCCGCGCGACGAAACGCGCGCATTCCTTGCGAGGCTGCATGGCCGCGCGAACCTCTATCCCGACGATGAACCGCTCTGGGACTCGTGGGCAATGGCCGTCGCCATGCTCGGCTTTGACGATCTCATGCCGTTCGCGCGTCCTTTGTTGACGCTTCACGCGGAGAATCCCGATGAGGTGGATCTCTCAGATCTTGATCGCCTCCTGCAAATGGCCAAGGAAGATCCTTCGGGGCTCGGCGCCTTTACGGATGAGACGATCCGGCCCATGGGCAGCGCGATCGCGACCTTGCGGCGAATCGACAAAGAGGCGATGGAGTCGCCCGGCGAAGAGGATCTCGACGACCGGGAAGCCCTCACCCCGGTCGAAAACCCCAACCGCAAGGTCGGCCGCAATGATACCTGCCCGTGCGGCAGCGGCAAGAAATATAAAAAATGTTGCCTGGCGGCGTAGCGGCCAGCGCCGGAGCCCGTGGCGAGCGATATTGTCTTGCGCGCGTACGAGCCGCTTTTCGCCACGCCGCTCATGCGTTTCGAAATTCCGGACGCGGCCCGTCTTGATGGCGGAAATCGCAGCCATGCGCGCCGCGTCCCTGGGCTGTCCCGCGGCAGCATGAACGGCTGGCATTCCGAAGCCGCCTTTTTCCATCGCAAGGAAGGAGGCCGGTTTGCGCCGAGGTCGTTGCCCGCCCCGGAAACTCACTTCATCGTCGGTATTGAAAACTCCGCGCCTTCCTTCGTGCCGCTTGGCCAGCGCGAAGTTACGGTCTTCGTTTTCGTGTAAAAACGAATTGAATCCGGTCCGTGCTGGTTAAGATCGCCAAACACGGAACGCTTCCAGCCGCCAAAAGTATAATAGGCGAGCGGCACGGGAATCGGCACGTTGACGCCGACCATGCCGACCTGCACGCGCGCGGCGAAATCGCGCGCCGCGTCGCCATCGCGCGTGAAAATCGCGACGCCGTTGCCGTATTCGTGGTCATTGCAAAGCGCCAGCGCTTCCTCGTATTTTTTCGCGCGCACGATGGAGAGCACGGGGCCGAAGATTTCTTCTTTGTAAATGCGCATGTCCTTCGTCACGTTGTCGAACAGACAGCCGCCGAGATAGAAGCCGTTCTCATAGCCCTGCATTTTGAAGCCGCGCCCGTCGACCGCCAAGGTCGCGCCTTCCTTGATGCCCAGATCGACATAGCCACGCACCCGTTCCAGCGCCTGCGCCGTGACGAGCGGACCAAAGTCGGCGGAGGCGTCGGTCGATGGACCGATCTTCAGCGATTCAACGCGCGGAACGAGCCGCTTCACCAATTCATCGGCGGTCTGCTCGCCAACCGGCACCACCACGGAAATCGCCATGCAGCGCTCGCCCGCCGAGCCGTATCCAGCGCCAATGAGCGCATCGACGGCCTGGTCCATGTCGGCGTCGGGCATGATCACCATATGGTTCTTGGCGCCGCCGAAACATTGCACGCGCTTTCCGTTGGCCGTGCCCCGCGCGTAGACATATTCGGCGATTGCGGTGGAACCGACGAAGCCGATAGCGCGCACGTCGCCGTCGTCTAGCAGCGCGTCCACCGCCTCCTTGTCGCCGTTGACGACATTGAGAATGCCGGGCGGCAGGCCGGCTTCGATCATCAGTTCGGCAAACAGCAGCGGGGCACCGACGTCCCGCTCGCTCGGCTTCAATACGAAGGCGTTGCCGCAGGCGATGGCGGGGCCGAATTTCCACATCGGAATCATCGCCGGAAAATTGAACGGGGTTATGCCGGCCACGACCCCGAGCGGCTGGCGCAGGGAGTAGATGTCGATTCCGGGCCCGGCGCCTTCGGTATATTCGCCCTTCATCAAGTGCGGCGCGCCAACGCAGAATTCAATCACCTCGATGCCGCGCTGGATATCGCCCTTGGCGTCGATGATGGTCTTGCCGTGTTCGCGGGCGATGACATCGGCGATTTTGTCGTTGTCGCGGGCGACGAGTTCAAGGAACTTCATCAGCACGCGCGCACGGCGTTGAGGATTGGTGGCGGCCCAGGCGGGCTGCGCAGCCAGAGCGTTTTCAACGGCGGCGCGCGTTTCGGCTTTCGACGCCAACGGCACTTTCGAAATGATCTCGCCCGTCATCGGCTGGTAGCCCTCGGTAAAACGACCGGAGGTTCCTTTGACATGTTTGCCGCCAATGAAATGAGTGAGTTCGCGCATGGGATTTGCTCTCGAATTGTTCAATCGGGTTCGGCATATTCTATCGCTGTTTCAGGCGCCGTGGCCAACCCAAACCTTCGTCTGCCGCCGCATAACCTCTTGCGCCTCGTCCCACAACGCCTGCGTGATGTCCGCCGCCTTGCCCTTGCGGGCGAGCTTCACTCCCTGCCCAGCCCACAATGACAAGACATCGGACGACCCCGCCTTTGCGGCTGCCGCGCGAAGTTCCTGCGTCAATGCGTTTTGAACGGGGTAGGCGGCGATCTCGTCCTCGATTGGTCGCATCGCCGCCATGAATTCATTCTCCATCCCGCGCGCGTAGCGACCGGAAATGGCGCGGGTCAGCCGCGTCGGATCGTCCGGCGCTGTTTCGATGGCGCGCCGCCATGGAGCGCTGATCGCCGATTCCTCCGACAATAAATAGGCCGTACCCAGTTGCACGGCGCGCGCGCCCAACATCAGCGCGGCGGCGATTCCGGCCCCGTCCGTGATGCCGCCTGCGACGATAACCGGCACGTCCACCGCTACAATGATGGTGCGCGCCAGCGCAAATGTTCCGATGGAACTTTCCGCGACCGTGTTCAGGAAAGTGCCACGATGTCCACCGGCTTCAAGTCCTTGCGCGCAGACCGCGTCCGCGCCGATCGCAGCCCAGGCTTTAGCTTCGGCAACGCTTGTCGCGGTTCCAATCAGAAATATTCCCCTTGACCGCAGCGCCTGCGCTTGTTCTCGAGTTAAAATCCCAAACGTGAAAGAGGCCGCCGCTGGCGCACAGTCGAGGATGGCGGCAAATTGCGGTTCGAAAGCCTCCGCCCATTGATTCGGGATTGATTGCGCCGGCAACCCGTAGCGCTCTCGCCAGGGCGCGAGCAAATCCATCGCGGCGCGGACAATCTCCGGCGCGGGATCGACACGCGGCAGGATGAACGCATTGACGGCGAAAGGCTTTCGCGTCGCGGCGCGAATTGTCGCCACGCTTTGTTTCAACTTGTCAGGGCTTGAGCCCGCCGCGGCGAATGAACCGAGCGCGCCGGTTTGAGACACGGCGACAACAATCGATTCGTTGGTCGCGCCGAGCATGGGCGCCTGAATAATCGGAATATCGAGATGGTCGAGCATGGACACATTTGATCCTTCGTTAGCGCGCTTTGCCGGCGACAATCGGGGCCCTTGGCGTCAGGCGGTGAATTGTCCTTTGCATCGAAATCGAACACGTCCCGCCATGCTATTCAGCCTTGATTCCCGCGGATTTGATGACCTTCTCCCATTTCCAGGTTTCTTCCGCGATCAACTTTCCGAAATTCTCGGACGTTGTCGGGAAGGTCGCCGCTCCCAAGGCGGTCAGGCGCGCCCTGAAAGCGAAGTCGGCGAGGACCGCGTTGATTTCGCCACTCAGTCTGTCGACTATGTCCTTCGGCGTCGCCTTTGGCGCTGTGACGCCGACCCACGCGCTGGCGGCGTAACCTGGCAGGAACTCTCCTATTGCAGGAATATCCGGCAAGGCGGGCGAACGCGTCGCCGATGTCATCGCCAGCGCGCGCAGACCGCCGCCCCTGATATGCTCAAGCGACGTCGGCAACGGATCAAACAGGGCCTCAATGCGATTGTTCAGCAGATCGACCAAAGCCGGCGGACTGCCCCGATAGGGAACGTGAACCATATCGATCCCCGTGGTCATCTTGAAGAGATCTCCGCCAATGTGCGCAAGCGTTCCCACGCCGCCGGAGCCATAATTTATTTTGCCTGGATTGGCTTTCGCATAGGCGATAAATTCGGGGATCGTCTTTGCGGGAAAGGCGGGATTTGCGACGAGTACAAGCGGCACCTGATAGACGCCGGCGACGGGCGCGATGTCCCGCACAAAATTGAAGCCTGGATTTTCATACAGCGACGCGTTGGTTGCGTTGGCGACGGACGCCTGCAGCAGCGTATATCCATCCGGCGCGGCGCGGGCGACTTCGCCGGCTCCAAGATTGCCTCCCGCGCCGACGCGGTTGTCGACGATGAATTGCCGCCCCAGCCGTTCCGATAATGCCTGAGCTAAAATGCGCGCGATAATGTCATTGGCGCCGCCCGGAGGGAACGTGACGACAATTCGGACGACCTTGTTGGGCCAGGCTTGCGCAATCGCAGCGGCGGGCGCGGCTCCGGTCAACGCCGCAACAGCCAGGTATCGGCATAGAAGGCGACGTAGTCCGTTCATGAATTCTCCTATGGGATCTTACCTATTTCATATCGTTTTGCTCATCGTACCAGACCATGCGCCTGAGCGAAACGAAGGCGATAGAGGTTGGCGCGGCGCCGAAAAGTCGAGGAAACTTGCCGCGTATCCCTCAGGCGCCGGGCGCTACGACTGTTTGGGCTGGACAGTGTTTTCGTAGACGATTTCGGCGTTTTTGCTGGCCGCGCTGCGTTTCGCTCGACGCCTTTGCGTGTCGTTCACTTCTGCGCTGCCTTACTGCCGCTGGCCGCCTCCTGCCTTGCGAAGACCCAAAGCGCCTGGACCCTCGACTGCGCAAACACGCGCGTCGACTTTTCAATTGATTCATTCTTTCTTCCCAGCACGCTTTCTTCCCAACACGCGCGGCATATTTAAATCGTTGCGCGGCAGAATATCGACCGATTTCAGCCATTCATCGAGCGCAGCGGTCGCATTGGTCGTCGATGCCGACTCCCTCGAGATGGCGATTCCTTCCCAGAACGCCATCATGCTTAGCGACGACGCGATAGCCACCGAGAAACTTTCGAGGGCATCGGCTCCTTCGCCAAGAATTTGCGGCATTGCGCCAGATGGTCGCGCAACGGCGGCAAGCGGCGGCGTGACAACCCCTTCCAAATATTTGGCGGCGCCGTAATTTAGCCCGCTTTTTCATCGCCAATCACGCCGACAGCGGTGGAGGCTATCATGGTGGTGCAGGCGGTAAAGCGCACACATCTTACAACGAAGTCGCGATGGATGTTTGAACTTGCGGCAGCGGCGTTTTTGACGCTTTGCACGGCGGTGCTGGTTGGCGGATATACCCACAAGCCGCGATCGTCGGCGCCCAAACTGAGTTTACAGGCGTCGCCTCTGCCGTTGGCTTCAACATCGAAGCATGATGAAGCCATGGCCGAGTTCGTGGAGAAGTTCGCGCTGTCCCGTCTGGCGTCGCCGAAGCCGGAAATAGCCGTTCCGCCGAAACCGCAAGCCGGCGAATTGCCAATGGACGCCTCATTGGTTTCAGCGAAATTGCGCGCGCCGCGCGATGCGCCCGTGGCGCGCGAACGACCTCGTTTGACTATGCAGAGACCGACTGCTGCGCCACAAACGCCGACCCGCGCCATCGAACGCCGCGCGACACAGCTTGCCGACGCGAGACAGGTTGAATTGCCGTCCCCGCCGCGGAGCGGGTCCCGCATACCGGTCATATCGGACATTGCCGAAAGAATTCCATCCGGCCGCGAAATCGCCAACGGCGTAACGAGCGGCGTTTCGTCGCTCGGCCGTCGCGTCACCTCTTTGTTCGGGCGCGGCTGATTCTCTACTGTTTTTGAGACGCGGCGCGCAGCGACGCAATCGTTGCGACCGGCGTAATCCCTTCGGGATCGACTTTCACATGAATGATCGCGGGCTTGTTGCTCGCGACCGAGCGCTCGAACGCCGGCGCGAAATCAGCGGTGGATTCCACCGTCTCGCCATGCCCGCCATAAGCGCGCGCCAGCGCCGCAAAATCTGGATTTCGTAATTGTGTCGCCGATACGCGGCCGGGATATTTGCGCTCTTGATGCATGCGGATCGTGCCGTACATGGCATTGTCGACGACAATGGAGATGATCGGCAGATCGTATTGCACGGCGGTGGCGAATTCCTGTCCGTTCATCAAGAAACAGCCGTCGCCTGAAAAAGAAACAACCATTCGCGCGGGATGAACGCGTTTGGCGCC
>JANYDZ010000276.1 GCA_025363375.1 Hyphomicrobiales bacterium | reverse complement strand
CTGCGGTCGGGGTTTCGCGAGGCGCGCGCGCAAATATTCAAAATCAGGTTTCGCTATCCTGATGACGAAGTCGATGCAAAATTGTTGGCGGCCGCGCGGGAAAAAGTCAGCAGTTTCCCGGCGACAAAAAACATGGTCGTCGCCAACGCCAACAGCGACTACGGCTACAAGGGGTCTTCAGCCGTAAAACCGCTCGCGATTTTCGATGACGGGGTCAAGACCTGGTTCCGGTTCCCGGCCGACGGCGAGACGCCCGCGATTTTTATTGTCGATCCCCAGCGCAAGGAGAGTCTCGTCAATTTTCGCCGCGAGGGCGCGTTTCTCGTCGTCGACAAGGTCAATTTCCAGTGGACCCTGCGCAACGGCAAGGAAACGACTTGCGTCTTCAATCGCCGCCTCGAAAACGTGACGGAACCCACGGGCCTCGAGCCCTACGCGCCGCAAAAAGTCGGCTTTTTCGCCGGAGGGAAGTAAAAGATGGCGCGAGGCCCCGACCACACTTCGCTCGAACTTGAAAACGCGGCGCTCTCGGGCGTGGCAAGGCAGTCCCCTGTTTTCGGGACATTCCTGAAATCCCTCGGGCTCGTCAGCGCCCTCGCGATTGGCGGCTGGCTCATCTACGCCTCCGCCCACAAGCCATCGCGGCTCATGACGGCGGCGGACACGGATGAATTTCGCACCACGCAGTTTCCGGCGCCACAATACGAGGCGCCGCGTCCGCAGCTCGACACCGGGCGCTTTGTCGTTCCCCCACCGCCACCGCCGCCGGTGGCGGAACTGCTGCCACCGCCGCCCATGGCGCCGCCATCGATCCTGCCACCGCCTCCCCTGCCCGAGCCCGCCTTTTCGCCACAGACTGGCGCGCTCGATGATGGCGGCGCGGAAGCAAGGCGCCTCGCCGAGATCGAGCGTCTGCGCCTCGCGGAACTCGAACGGCGGAAATGGGAGCGGCTGCGCGCGCCGCAAATGATCGCGGATGCCTCGGGAAACTCAGGCGCGCCCGGCGCGGCCGCTGGCGGCAATTCCGCGAATGGTGGGAATGGCGGGCCCGTTGAACGCGAGGAAGATTCCAACCGCCGCTTTCTCGCTTCGGCCGGAAATGCCGGCGTCGAAAAATCCGTGGCGACCAAAAATCCGCGCATCGACGCGCTCATTGCTCAGGGCACCACCATTCGCGGCGTCCTCGAAACCGCCCTGCAAAGCGATCTCCCGGGCATGGTACGCGCCCTCACCAGCGAAGATGTCTGGTCCTTCGACGGCCGACGAATCCTCATTCCCTCGGGCTCGCGCCTTGTCGGCGAATATAAATCCGGTCTTTCCCAGGGACAGACCCGCGTCTTCGTCGTCTGGACGCGGCTTTTACGCGCTGATGGCGTCTCGGTTCAGTTGGGCTCTATTGGAACCGACGATCTCGGCCGCACCGGAAACTCGGGGATCATCGACAACCACTATATCCAGCGTTTCGGCTCCGCCGTCGCACTCAGCATTCTGGGTGGGCTCTCCCAATACATATCCGGCCTGGGGCAACAGCAGCAGGCCGGCAATGGCCAGACCATCACGACGACGGACCCGGTAACGGGTCAAACCACCACGACCTCCATCCAGCCGAACCAGAACCAGCAGAACGCCCGGCAGATCGCCTCGCAGCAGGTTTCGTCCACGCTAACGAATCTCGCGAACGAGGCCCTCAAGAGCTCGATCAACATTCCCCCGACCATCTACCTCGATCAGGGCACGCGCATCATCGTCTTCGTCAAGCGCGATCTCGACTTCGCCGCCTTCTACCCCGACCCCCTCAAGGAAGCCCTGAGGGAGCTCAGAAGTGAACGCCTTCACGCGAAATAGTGGCAGGACGGTCTTTCTCGACGCAGCGCTGCTGCCACTGAGGCGCTGGCTCGACGATCCCCAGGTTGTCGAAATTTGCGCCAATGGTCCCGGAAACATCTGGGTGGAGATTCTCGGGGAATCCGCCATGCGGAAATTCGATATCCCCGAACTCACCGAGAGCGCGTTGCGTCATCTCGCGGAACGCGTCGCCGGCGAATCCGGACAGAGCGTCAACGAGGAACATCCGCTTCTCTCCGCATCTCTCCCGACGGGCGAACGGTTTCAGGGGGTGATGTCGCCGGCGACGCCAACGGGCGGCGCTTTCGCCATTCGAAAGCAGGTCATCCAGGACATGCGGCTCGATGATTATCGCGCGCGCGGCTCGTTCAAATCGATTGCCGTCAGCGTCGAGGGCGAGATGACCGACACGGATCGAAACCTCTGCGAGCTCCTCGACGCCGGAAAAGTCGAGGATTTTATCCGGCTCGCCGTGCTCTCCCGCTATTCCATGCTGCTCTCGGGC
>JANYDZ010000274.1 GCA_025363375.1 Hyphomicrobiales bacterium | reverse complement strand
CGGCGCGCATGTCGGCGGCGCCTTGATGCACGGCGTGATCAAGCGCGACGGCGTGCTGAACCGGATGTTGCCGGCGAGCCTGGGGCGATGGCTGGATCGGCTCTTTCCCGCCTGAGCGCGTCAGATTCGCAGTTTCCCGTTGACGAAATTTTCCGGCATTCCCATGGCCATCTCGCGGGAGACGATGTCCTTGTCGAACTGGCGTTCGGTGATTCCGAAACATCCGCACGCCCCAGTATCATTTCGAACGCCCTGTCACATCCCCGGGCGCGGCGGGGCGGCGAAAAAATCCTCGTGGCCGATGGCGCAGGCGCTCGCCTTTCCGCGGGACGCCAGCCACGCCGCGATATCGGCGGCGGGCACCCGGCCCGTCTCCGCAACCGCGCCCGCCGAGCCCTGCGCCAGCATGGCGATGAGCGCCGCGTCGGACTTGTCCAGAAGCCAGGCGCTCTGGCCGACCTGAATCTCCCAGCCGGCGTTCCCGAAGGCTTGCGAGAGGCTCGCCACCGCCTTGGGTCCCGCCGCTGGCCCAAAACCCTTGTCGGTGGCCTGATGGGCGTGGAAAGCCGCCAGAACCGCTGCGTCCAGGGGGTGCGGCGGGCGCCAGACCTCGACGCCGTCGTAAGTCAGCACGGCGTAGAGCGGCAGCCCGCGTTCAATGAGAGAAGCGCAGAAGGCCGCGATCCAGCGCGCCGCCACAAGATCGAAAAACGCCGCCGCCGTGACGAGGTCGACGCGGCCCGACAGCGCCTTGTCGAGGTCGCGCGCCAGATCGACCGCCTCGAAATCGACGAAAATAATCTTGCCGCCCTTCTCAAGGCGCAATGCGCCGTCCGGTTCGTCCTCCGCCTTGTCCGCCCATTTTGACAGGGCGGCGCGCGCGGCGGCCAGAAGCACCGGATCGTAATCCACCAGCCGCCAGTTCTGGATGGCCGGAAGCAGATGCGCGAGCGCGCGCAGGTTCGAGCCCGAGCCGCAACCCAGGTCCACGAGGTACGCATCCTCGCGTCCATCGAACATTTCGAGCGCCGTCTCGCGCACGGCTTCGTTGCGGGCGCGATGATCGACGGGTTCGCGCAGCGCAAGCCACTCGGCTGAAAACCCGCTCATCCCTGCGCTCCCGCAACCTTCTGGATCGTCGACGCGATCAGTTTCGTCGTCTCGCGCCAACCCGGCAAGGCCTGACCGGCGCGCCACGACGCCTCCGCGAGTTTTTGCCGTCGCGCCGGCTGACCCAGCAATTCAGCCAGCGCCGCGCGCAACGCGGGAATATCGCCCGGCGGCGCCTTCAGGCCGGCGTCGTCGGGCACGGTTGTCGCCGCCGCGCCGCCGGTTGTGCAAATAACAGGCAGTCCGCGCGCCATGGCCTCGCCCAGCACCATGCCGTAGCCCTCATAGAGCGAGGGAAGCACGAAAATATCCGCCTCTCCATAGGCGCGGTCGAGCGCCTCCGGCCCCAGCTCGCCGACAAGCTCGATACGATCGGCGACGCGCGAGGCGGCGATTTGCGCGCGCAACGCCTGCGCTGTCTCCGGCGCGCGCTCGGGACTGCCGACAATGCGCAGCCGCCACGGGACGTGGGCGAGGTCCTGCAACGCCTCGACCAGAACATCGAAGGCCTTGCGCGGCACGAGCGAGCCGACCGACAGCAATACCGGCGCGCCGTGCGTTGCGCCGATGGCGCGCGCGGCGGGATCGGTGCCGGGCTCGGCCACCGTGATGCGCGAGACGGCGATCCCGAAGTCGTTCACCAGCGTGTCGCGCGTCGGCGCGCTGGTGACTACGATGTGCGCCGCATGGACCAGCGCGGCGCGCTCCCGCGTCACGAGTATCGCGCTCTGCGCCGGCGTGAGGCCGGCCTCGTAACCGAGGGGATGATGCACAAGCGCGACGATTTTATGCTCGATTGCGGCGAGCGCTTGCGCCGGCAGGGCGCTGAAGGCGAGGCCATCGATCAGCAGCACGGCGTCGCGCGGCGCGGCGCGCAGCGCGCGGATGGTTGCGGCGATTTCCTCCGCCGATGGAAACGGGAAACCGGAGGGAAGCTGTGCATGCGCGCAGGCGACGCCGCACTCGGGCAGCAAGGCCAGCACGCGGCGGTCATAGCCATAGCCGCCGGTCAGGGTCGCAAGGTCGCCGGGAATGGCGAAGAGAGCGCGGGGCGTCATGAAACCTTGAGGCAGTGGAGCGGGGAACCGGCCGGTGGCGAGGGGGTAGCAGCGACGCCCGCGCCCGGCAAGCGCGGGCCGGATTTCAGGC
>JANYDZ010000255.1 GCA_025363375.1 Hyphomicrobiales bacterium | reverse complement strand
CAATGGCGCCCGGTCGCGTTCGGCCCGTTCAAAGGCCCTTTGCATTTGCGGCGATCGAAACTGGCCAGATGCCCGCTCGCCAACGGAATCCACACGACTCCGTTGCGGTCAATGTCCGAGCCGCGCGGGCCATAGCCGCTGAATTTCGCGCGCGGGTCGTTGAACGGCACTTCGAAATATTCCGACAAGGTCGTCATCGGCGGATTGTCGCCGGGATTGATGCGCACGACCCCGCCGGGGAAGGACATCACCGAACCCCAGATCGAACCGTCCTGCGGATTGTAGCCGATGCCATAGAGGCCCGCCAGAATACGGCGGTCTTTTGCCGGATCGGTCGGCGCGCCAGGCGCAGTCGAGTCGTCGCGCCTGCCGTTGCCGTTGGTGTCGAGAACAATTTCCGTCCAGCCCTGCGAGGCGGCCGCGTCGCCTGTTTCAAGAAATTTTCGCGTGTTGAGCCAGCCGACCGCGCCGGCGTTGCGTCCGCCGCCGGAGAACCAGAGCGTGTTGTCCTTGTCTTCGGCGAAAATCAAATGATGCGTCGTGAAACAAAGATCGATCAGCTTGATCTCTTTGGTCCTGGGGTCATACATCGCGGCGCCGCGCGGCGCGCGCGTCTGCGGGGCGAGTCTGGCCGAGGGATGATCGGAGCCCTCGCGGCAGAAAGCCGGCGTTTCCGGCTTGCGGATGCGCGCGGTCATCCACAGACGTCCGTCCTGATCGAAGGTCTGGTTGTGCACGCTCGACTGGCTCGACCAATAGGGCTCGTCGCCCCAATAGGGCGAAGGCGCCGGCGTGAAAGTCCCCGTGGCGATAAAGACGCCCTTCGGGGTGTCGGCGTCGCGCGGCGAAATTTTGACGGCGCCCTTCGTGTGGTTCTTCGGATCGAGAACGGGATTGAAGTCCGTCGAATCCTCCGGCGCGCCGTAGAGCGGCCCCCACGCGTTGACGGTGGGGTTGCGCTTGTCGGTCGCGACCTCGTCGTGGATGTAGTTCTTCGGCTCGGCCCAATCCCAGATCGTGACGACGATGTTGCGCTCGACGCCTTTGGGCCGCGAGGGTTTCGCAAACGGCAATTCGCCGGCGGCCACGCGGTCGGTCCAATCGGCCATGTTCGTCAATTGCCGCTTCGCGTCGAACTCGGCGATGGTGCGCACCATCACTTCGGCGGCGGGGCCGACCTGCATGCGGTGCTCCCACGCGTCGTAGGAATTCTTGAATGCGCCGAGCGCCGGCTGAAATGTGCGCGTCGCCTTGTTGCCGAGTTGATGACATGAATTGCAGCCAAGCGTTTTCATCGACGTCAGCCAATGGCTTTGCGTGCGCATCGCCAAGGGAATGCCGTTGCCTTGCGGACCCGTGCCGGGAAACTCCTTCGCATCCGGCACTTTCATCATCGACCACCAATATTGCGCGGGATAATATTCGGCGGCCGCGGCGGGCGTCGGCGCCGCGACAGCCGTCAGATCGAGAGCCTTGCCCGGCGCCGCGTCGCTCTTGGGCGAGTCGACGAGACCGTAGCCGCGCACCCAAACCTTGTAGTTGGCGCGAGGCAGTTCCGGCAGCGAGTAGCGCCCCTGGTCATCGGTGACGACGGACTTGATATAGCGCGTTTGCAAATCGTTGGTTTCGGCGATCACCCAGACGCCCGCCTCGGGTCCGCCCGGTCCGCTCACAACGCCCGTGATGGAATCGGCGGCCGGCTGCTGCGCGGAGACCATCGACGGCGAGGCGACGGACGCCGTCAAGGCCGCGAATAAACACATTGCGGAATGCCGCGCGCGGTTCATGTTCGCCTCCACGTTTCGCCCCAAACCCACGGCCGACCGCCCTATCCATACATGGCCAGCCGCCGCAGGCAACAGCGGCCCGCGCTTGCCGCGCGGCGGCGGCCGGGCCTACCATTGCCCGATACGCGCGGATTCATCGCGGAGGCGCCCATGCCGGCTTTCATTTGCAACACCTGCGCAACGCAGTTCGCGCCTTCCGCGCAAGCGCCGGCGGCATGCCCCATCTGCGAGGACGAGCGGCAATATGTGCCGCCGACGGGACAATCCTGGACGACGCACGACGCGATGGCGCGCCGCCACGCCAATCAGTTTCGCCAGCACGAACCCGGCCTCATCGGCATCGGCAGCGTGCCGCAATTCGCCATCGGGCAGCGGGCGCTGCTGATCAAAACGCCGCAGGGCAATTTTCTGTGGGACTGTATCGCGCTTGTCGACGCCGCGACGATCGAAATCGTGAAGGCGCTGGGCGGTCTCGCGGGCATCGCGATTTCGCATCCGCACTATTACGCGTCGATGGTGGAATGGAGCCGGGCCTTCGACAACGCGCCGATTCATCTGCACGCAGCCGACAAACAATGGGTGATGTACCCCGATCCCGCCATTCAATATTGGGACGGCGACACAAAGGAGCTCGCGCCCGGCCTCACCCTGGTTCGCGCCGGCGGACATTTCGCGGGCGCGACGGTCGCGCACTGGGCCGGTGGCGGCGAGGGACGCGGCGCGCTGCTCGGCGGCGACGTCGTGTTTGTGATTCCCGACCGCGGCCACGTCAGCTTCATGCGTTCCTATCCCAACCTCATACCGCTGTCGGCGCCCGCCGTCGCGCGCCTCGGCGCCGCGCTGGAGCCGTTTGAGTTTGCGGCGATCTACGGTCCGTTCTTCGACCGAACCATGGCCAACGGCGGCAAGGACGCTGTACGCCGCTCGGTGAAGCGCTATATTCAAGCCGTCACGGGCGACGGCTCGGCTGAACAAAAATAATCACGCCCGGGAGCGCGTCCGCGTCATGAAAATCATGTTTTTAAACCAGGCGCCGCGCAAGGGCGAAAAAGGCCCCGCCTACGACGTCGAGGGCGTCACGAAGCTGCTCAACACCTACGCTTCGCCCGGCACGAGCGTCGAAATTGGCTTTCCCGACGACTACGAGGGATCGCAATTGTTTCATTCCATCGGCCGGCAAAGCCAGCTCAATGGTTTGCACCACATGATGGAAACCCCCGCTCTCGTGCGCAAGATTTTCTGGGCGGCGGAAAACGGCTACGACGCCGTGATCTCCTCGAACACTTTCGACCCCGGCGTCGACGGCGGCAGACTGGCCGTGGACATTCCGGTGATCGGCCTTCTGCGCGCGACCATGCACGCGGCGCTGACCCTGGCCGACAAGGTCGGCGTCACCGTGCCGCTGGCGCCGCATGTGCCTTACACCAGACGCATCCTTCGCTCCCACGGGCTTGAGCATTTCGTCTCCGACATCAAGCCGATCGGCGTTTACACCAACGTGCGCGAGCGCAAGGCGGAAATATTTGAAACAACCTGCAACCTCATTCGCGGCATGGTGAAGGACGGCGCTGAAATCATCGTCCCGCTCGGCGGCGCGCTGATCCCCTATGTCGTCGATCCCGACGACCTCGCGCGCGAAACCGGCGTGCAGGTGCTCAACACAAAGGCCATCGGCATACGCTTCGCGGAGATGTGCGTGAATTTCAGGATGACCCAGAGCGCGATCGCCTATCCGCGCGCGAAACTGAGCCGGGACGACTTCACAGGGAAACTCTAGAGCGGCGTCATTCCCGGCATGTTCGGGCGGCTGCTGGATTTCGGCCAGCGCTTGCGGCTGTGTTTCAACTTGAGCCCCGCCAGCATGGCCGCGACGCGGATTGGCGCGCCGAAACCCTCCACCACGGGCACGCCGATCTGTTCGCTGAGCCAGACCGGGCTCATGTGTATGGGGCATTGCGTGACGCCTCTGGGTATAATGACGTCCGCGCCATGTTCATCGATGAGCTTTCGCGCGGCGGCGATAAAACTTTCCCGCATCTGCTCCTTGTTGTCCGCCATGGCGCGCAGCCATGTTTTGGAATCGGCGTAGCCCGCGATGAAATGCTCCATGCCGTAGTTGCGCGTGAGAACGCGCCCCTTGGGCGTTGATTGCGCCGTATATGAAATGACGCCGAAGCGCTCGCCCAGCAGCGCCGCAACGTGCAGACAGGCCTGATAGGGCGCGATGACGGGAATATCGACAAGCGAGCGTCCGCCTTCAACGCCGAGATCGAGCATGCCCAGCGGCACAACCGCGTCGTAGCCCTCCTTTTCCGCCTGACAAAACGCCTGATGAAAATACGGCGCGGCTTGTTGCTGCTCGGCGGGAAGCAATTCGTTGAACGGCGCCAGCGGCACCGAAAGAACGCCGATTTCAATCTCCGGCGTCGCGTAGGATCTGGCCACATCCTCGCGCAATTTGCGTTGATCCGGCGGATATTGCCCGATGACGAATGCGACCCTGACGACCATTGTTGCCTCCCGATGCGCTGGCGGTGCAATGTCGCGTCAACGAAGCTTTGTGACAAGGGGCGCGCGCGATGGCCGGCAAAAGCGATATTCCCGCCGGCGGACATTTCATTGAAAAATTCGCGCGCCACGCGCTCGCTCCCTCGCCGCGCGATTTTCCCGACGCCGCCGTCCGGCAGGCCGAATTGCTGCTGCTTGACACGATCGCGGCCGGAATTGGCGCGCGCGGCGAGGCTTCCGCGCAAGGCGTGCTGGACTGCGTGCGTGAAATGGGCGGCGCGCCGCAATGCACGGTCATCGGAGAGGCGCGGAAAACCGGCGCTCCGCAAGCTGTTCTGGCCAACGGCATGCTGATGCGCGCGCTCGACATGAACGACTACGTGCCCGCCCTGCCGAGCGGCGAATTCGGCGGCCACCCCAGCGACAATATCTGCGTGGCCCTGGCGGCCGCGGAGTTGTCCGGCGCTTCGGGACGCGACGCGCTGGCCGCCATCATCATCGGCTACGAAATCTATGGGCGCGCCTACGCGCTCATGCAACGCGGCGGCGCGTGGGACAACGTCACGGTATCCGGTTTCGCTGCGCCCGTGATCGCGGGACGTTTGTTGCGCCTCGACGCCGCGCAGCTTGCCAACGCGCTGTCTCTGAGCCTGTCGCGCGCGGCGACATCCGCCATGGTGCGCGTCGCCGACGTGTCGTCCGCCAAATCGCTCGCCAATCCGCTGGTGGCGCAAAACGCCATGCAAGCCTGTATTCTCGCGAAACACGGCGCCACGGGGCCCATGCCGTTGTTCGAACATGAACGCGCCATGCAAAGCGTGTTTCCGCATCTTGAGGCGCTTGAGGAATTGCTGGCGCCGTTTACGCCGCCGCAGGTCGACATGGCCGCGAGCATCAAGGATTATCCCTGTCTCGCGACGGGCCAAACCGTCGCGGCGGCGGGTCTGGCCTGCCATCGGCAATTCGGCGGGCAGGCCGATCATATCGAGGCCGTCGAAATCGCAATGGCGGACACGCGGCAGATTCGCGAACACCTTGTCGATGCCTCGCGCAACGATCCGCGCACGCGCGAGGCCGCGGACCATTCCTACCAGTTCATTTTCGCCGCGGCCTATCTCGACGGCGCCTTTGGTCTTGAACAATTCGAAAAGCAATTGTGGAACGCTCCGGCCGCGCGCGCGTTGATCGCAAAAATCTCGCTCGTCTGCGATCCGCAAATCAACGCGCTGGCGCCCGGTGGATTTCCTTGCCGTGCGCGGATTCGCACGAGGACGGGAAGCACGCATGTCGCCGAAATCGCCTATCCTCCGGGCTTTTCACGCGGCAGGCTCGATGAAGCCGCCATCCTGGAGAAATTTCAGCGTCTGGCAACGCCGCATCTGCCGGCGCCGCAACGCGACCGCATCGCGGCGACCTGCTTGCGCGCGCGGGAACTGCCGTCGATTTCAGCGCTGATGCGGTTGCTGGGCGGCCGAGGCGCCTAACCGCCCATCGCCGCTTGCGCTTTCCCGACGATTTCGGCGGGCGTGCCGAGCATTCGGTTGACCGCGGATTCCACCAGTTCGCCGTTCATGGGATCGATCTCCGCGCCTATCCGCGCGGCTTCGACGATCCCGGCGAGCGAGCGCCTGCGAACGTTCATCCAGACTCCCGATTTTAATGGCGCGCTTCCGGCGCCCGAGCCCGCGCGCCCATGGCGCATGTGCCCTGTTCCGCCGTCATTTTCTTTA
>JANYDZ010000092.1 GCA_025363375.1 Hyphomicrobiales bacterium | reverse complement strand
GCCGGCGCGCGCCGCCGCGAAAACCCCGAGCGGCACGGCCAGCAGCAGCGAAAAAATCATGGTGGTCGCCGCGGTTGTCGTCACCTTCGTGTTTTTGCTGCTGCGCCTGTCGCCCGGCGATCCCGCGACGCTCATTGCGGGAGAGTCCGCGTCGCCCGCCGATATCGAGCGGGTGCGCGCCGCGCTCGGACTGGACCGTCCCCTGTGGGAGCAATTCGCGATCTGGGTCAGCGATCTGCTGCGCGGGGATCTCGGGCGTTCCGTGCTGTCGAACCTGTCGGTGACGGAACTGATCGCCCAGCGGCTGGAGCCGACAGTGTCGCTGGCGGCGACCACCATGATTTTTTCTCTGCTGCTGGCCGTGCCGCTCGGGGTTTTCGCGGCGGCGCGCGCCGGCACGAAGATCGACCGCTGCATCATGGTCGTATCGGTGACGGCGTTTTCCTTTCCGGTGTTCTTTACCGGCTATTTGCTGGTCTGGCTCTTCTCCATCAAAGCCGGCTGGTTTCCCGTGCAGGGGTTTCGCTCCATCAGCGAAGGAATTGGCCCTTTTGCCCAGCACATCGCGCTGCCGACCATCGCGCTCGGCCTCGCCTATCTCGCGCTGCTCGCGCGCATGACGCGCAGCGCCATGCTGGAAGTGCTGCGGCAGGACTATATCCGCACCGCCCGCGCCAAAGGGCTTTCGCAATTCGCGGTGCTGTTTGTGCACGCTTTGAAGAACGCGTCCGTGCCTGTCGTCACGACCGCCGGCATCGGCGTTGCCTTGCTCATCGGCGGCGCGGTCATCACCGAAAGCGTGTTTGCCCTGCCGGGGCTCGGGCGGCTCACCGTCGATTCCATCCTCGCCCATGATTATCCCGTGATTCAGGGGCTGATCCTCTTCTTCTCCTGTGTCTATGTGCTGCTGAATCTGCTGATTGATTTGTCATACTGCTTTCTCGACCCCCGCATTCGCTATTGAGGCTCAAGTGACGCTCGCCGCGACATCGCCCGTGACACCGCCGTCCGCGCCGCCGCGGTTGCGCGGCGTTTTCGCGCGCCATCCGGTCGCGGCGGCAGGCTCGATCTATATCGCGCTCGTGGCGATCGGCGCGCTCGCCGCGCCATTTTTGCCGTTGCAGGACCCGATCGCAATGAGCCCCATCGACCGGCTGAAACCGCCGTCGCTGGAGCATTTTTTCGGCACGGATTCCTTCGGCCGCGACGTCTTCAGCCGCGCCGTTCACGGCGGGCGGGTATCGCTCGTCGTCGGCCTTGGCGTCGCCCTCGTCAGCACGATGATTGGTCTGGTCGTCGGCGTTCTCAGCGGCTTCTACCGCCGCGCCGACGCGGTCGTCATGCGGATCATGGACGCGGTCATGTCGATCCCCTCGATTCTGCTGGCGATCGCGCTCGTCACCATCAACAAGCCGGGCGTCCTGACCATCATTATATCCATCACCGTGCCGGAAATTCCGCGCGTGACCCGCGTCGTGCGTTCGGTGGTGCTGACCGTGCGCGAGCAGACCTATATCGAAGCGGCCGTCGCCGTCGGTACGCGGCCGTTGAAAATGCTGGCGCGGCATGTGCTGCCCAACGCCGTCGCTCCGCTGATCGTGCAGGCGACCTTCATATGCGCGCTGGCGGTGATCATCGAGGCGTCCTTGAGTTTTCTGGGCGCCGGCACACCCGCCGAAATCCCGAGCTGGGGCAACATGATGGCGGGCGGGCGCACTTTTATCCGCAACGCCCCGTGGGTGCTCCTGTGTCCCGGCCTCATGCTTGGCTTCACGGTGCTTTCCATCAACATGCTCGGCGACGGCTTGCGCGACCTGCTCGATCCCCGCATGTCCCGCGCGGCGGGGCCGGTATGAGCGCGCTCCTCGAAGTCGCCAATCTCAGCACGCATTTTCACTCGGGCGGCCATCTCGTGCGCGCCGTCGACGGCGTCTCCTTCACGCTCGACGCGGGAGGCGTTCTGGGCATTGTCGGCGAGAGCGGATGTGGCAAAAGCGTCGCCGCCATGAGCATCCTGCGCCTCATCGACGGCAAGCCTGGCGTCGTGGCGGGCGACATCCAGTTCGACGGTCAGGACCTGCGCGTCCTCGACGAATCGGGCATGCGCAAGGTGCGCGGCGGCAAGATAGGCATGATTTTTCAGGAGCCTATGACCTCGCTCAATCCGGTGCTGACGGTGGGCCGGCAAATTACCGAAGCGATCAGGCTGGACGGGAGCTTCTCCAACGCCGAAGCGCGCGACCGCGCCGTCGAGTTGCTGCGCCTTGTGCGCATCGCCGAGGCGGAAAAGCGCCTCGACGACTACCCCCATCATTTCAGCGGCGGCATGCGCCAGCGCGTGATGATTGCGCTGGCGCTGTCGCGTTCGCCAAAACTCCTCATCGCGGACGAGCCGACCACCGCGCTCGACGTCACCGTGCAGGCGCAAATCCTCGATCTGCTGCTTGATTTGCGCGATCGTCTTGGAATGGCGATCATTTTGATCACCCATGATCTTGGCGTCGTCGCCGAAACCTGTGAACGCGCGCTGGTCATGTACGCGGGCCGCAAGATCGAAGAAGCCAGCGTCGCCGATCTTTTCGCCTCGCCGTTGCATCCCTACACGCGCGGCCTGATGAACTCGGTTCCGCGCCTGGGCGATGAAACATCGCGCCGCCGGCGGCTGCTGGAAATTCCCGGCGTCGTGCCGTCTCCCGCCGCGATGCCCTCGGGCTGCCGTTTCGCGCCGCGCTGCAGGCTGGCCGAAGATCGATGCCGCGCGGCTTATCCGCAATGGCGGGCCTACGGCGCCGGTCATTTTGCCGCTTGCTGGCGCGCCGGGGAGGCGCCTCATGACTGAAGCGCCGCTGCTGGAGGTCGAAAATCTCGTCAAACATTATGCGCTGTCGCGCGGCTGGTTCGGCGCGCCGCGCGTTGTTCACGCGGTCGACGGCGTTTCCTTCAACATGGAGCGCGGCGAAACGTTGGGCCTTGTCGGTGAAAGCGGCTGCGGCAAATCGACGGTGGCGCGTTGTATTGTCCGGTTGATCGAGCCGACATCCGGTTCGATCAAAGTAAATGGCCGCGACGTCGCCCATCTCGCCGAAAGGGACATGCGGCCGATGCGGCGCGATCTGCAGATCGTGTTTCAGGACCCGTTCTCCTCGCTCAATCCGCGCCACCGCGCCGGCGCCATCGTCGCCGAACCCCTCGTCAATTTTGGCCTTGCTGAAGGCGCGGAGCTGGAGCGCCGCGTGGCTGAATTGTTCGAACGCGTCGGCCTGCGCAAGGATCAGTTGAACAACCGCCCGCACGAATTCTCCGGCGGGCAGCGCCAGCGCCTCGGCATCGCCCGCGCGCTCGCGGTCAATCCCGCGCTGATCGTGTGCGATGAGCCCGTCAGCGCGCTCGATGTCTCGATCCAGGCGCAGGTGATCAATCTGCTTGGCGATTTGCAGCGCGATCTCGGCCTCGCCTATTTGTTCGTGGCGCACGACCTTGCGGTGGTCGAGCACATCAGCCACCGCGTCGCCGTCATGTATCTGGGCGAGATCGTCGAAATAGCGCCGCGCGACGATCTTTTCGACGCGCCGCAACATCCCTATACAGAGGCGCTGCTGGCGGCGGTTCCATCGCCCGACCCGCGCAACAAACGCAAGCGGCGCTTGATCGAGGGCGAAGTGCCGAGCCCGATTTCACCGCCGGCCGGCTGCCGTTTCCACACCCGCTGCCCCATCGCCGAGGCGCGCTGCAAGCTCGAGGCGCCGCGCCTCCGCGCGATCGCGCCCGGCCATGAAGTCGCCTGCCATTTGCGCGCGCCGCGAATTTCGGGGAAAAGCGCAAAACTCAACGCGGAGACCGCCAGATGAGCAAGATGCCTGAAAGCGTGCGCGCCAAAATCCGTGAATGGGGTTCAGGCGCCGGGCCCGATCTCAACGTCGATACAAAGGCGCTCTTTGCGGCCTTTCTCGCCGATGGCGCGGGCGTTGCGAGCGAATTCGACATCGCCTATGGCGCCGACATCAGGCAAAAGCTCGATGTTTATCACGTCGCCGACGGCAAGACGGGCAAGACGGGCAAGACTATTGTCGTCTATATCCCCGGCGGCGGGTTCACCGGCGGCGACAAGCGGCAGGATGAGCATTACTTCTCCAATGTCGGGCGTTTTTTTGCGCGG
>JANYDZ010000163.1 GCA_025363375.1 Hyphomicrobiales bacterium | reverse complement strand
GTAGCTTTTACCCCCGCGTCGCGTCGGCAAGCCGCCGGGGAGCGACACATTGCAATGGCGGGCAGGTCGGTACTCCGTCTGTCGGTACTCCGTCTGTCGGTCCTCCGTCTTGCCTCCCCGCCCGTAACACGCGACAAAGCGTCGTTGTCCAAACCGGGGGCCCGCATCGGCCGCAGGAGAGATCATGCAGTTCAAACCGCTCGTCACCGCCGCCATCGTCGCTTTCGCGGCCCCGGCCCTCGCCGCCGACAAAATCACCTTCGGCGCCAACTGGCTCGCCGAGGCCGAGCACGGCGGTTTCTATCAGGCCGTCGTCGACGGCACTTACGCCAAATACGGGCTCGACGTGAAAATCCTCGCGGGCGGCCCGCAGGCCAACAACCGCCTGCTGCTGGCGACCGGCAAGATCGAATTCTACATGGGCGCCAACATGATTCAGGCGTTTACCGCGGTCGAGCAGAACGTGCCCACGCTGGCGATCGCCTCGCTGTTCCAGAAAGACCCGATTATTTTAATGTCGCATCCCGGCGAGGGTTTCGACAGGTTCGAGGACTTGCCGAAAGCCACGGCGTTTGTCGGCAAGGAAAATCTTGCATCGGTGTATCAATGGCTGAAGCTGGCCTATGGCTTCAAGGAGGAGCGCGTGAAGCCCTATACGTTCAACGCCGCGCCCTTCATTGCCGACAAGAAGTCGATCCAGCAGGGCTACGTGACATCGGAGCCTTTCGAGGTGGAGCGGCAGGGCAAATTCAAGCCGAACATTTTTCTGCTCGCCAATCAAGGCTACGATTCCTATTCGACGACTATTGAAGCGCGCCGCGAGACGGTGGAGAAAAACCCCGACCTTGCGCAACGTTTCGTCGACGCTTCAGCCATCGGCTGGTACAATTACATTTATGGGGACAACAAGGCGGCGAACGCGGCGATCAAGCGCGAAAACCCCGATATAAGCGACGAACAGATCGCCTATTCCATCGCCAGGATGAAGGAATACGGCGTGGTGGATTCGGGCGATTCACTGACACTCGGCATCGGCGCCATGACCGAAGCGCGCAACAAGAGCTTCTTCGACAAGATGGCGCAGGCGGGCGTGGTGAAGGCCGACCTCGATTGGCGCAAATCCTTCGATCTGCGCTTCGTCAACAAACGCGTCGGCGTCGAGTTGCGGCCCAAGAACTGAACGCGATGGCCGCGCCCGTCGTCGCGCTCAAGGGCGTCGGCAAAATTTTCGACAATGGAGTCGCCGCGCTCGCTGGGCTCGATCTCGACGTGCGCGAAGGCGAGTTTTTGACGCTGCTCGGCCCATCCGGGTGCGGCAAATCAACGGCGCTGCGGATGATCGCGGGATTGTCCACGCCGACGTCGGGGGCGCTCGTGTGGCGCGACGGCGCCTCGCCGGAAGTCGGTTTTGTATTTCAGGAGCCGACGTTGATGCCCTGGGCGCGCGTCTGGAACAATGTGTATCTTCCCTTGCGGTTGCGCGGCTTGTCGAAAGCGGAAGCCGCGCCCGTGGTCGGGAAGGCGCTGGCGCTTGTCGGCCTCGCGGGTTTTGAACGGGCCTTTCCCCGGGAATTGTCGGGCGGGATGAAGATGCGTGTGTCGATCGCGCGGGCTTTGGCTTTGCGTCCCCCGCTGCTGCTGATGGACGAGCCTTTCGCGGCGCTGGATGAAATCACGCGGACCAGGCTCAACAACGATCTGCTGGCGCTGAAAGCGGAACTCGGCACGACGATTGTGTTTGTGACGCATTCGGTCTTCGAAAGCGTCTATCTCTCGACGCGTATCGCCGTGTTTTCGTCGCGTCCAGGGCGTATTGCGGAGACCATCGAGGTGAGCGCTCCGCTTGCGCGCGGCGAAGGGTTTCGGCTGTCGTCCGACTATGCGGATTGCTGCGGGCGCGCCTCCGCCGCGCTCAACGCGGCGATGGGAGGCGCGCCATGATTTCGCGCGACAGGTTCGCCAGCGTCACGCTGCCGCTCGCGGTCTTCTGCGCCGCGCTGGCGGCGTGGGAGGCGATGGTGCGATGGCGCGAGATACCGCCCTACGTATTGCCCGCGCCCTCGCTGATCGGCGCGACCCTGGTGAAGGATTGGGGCACGCTCTCGGGCTCGCTGCTGGTGACGCTGCGCATCACTTTCGAAGCGCTGCTCGCGGCGGTGATCGGCGGCGTCGGTTTCGCGGTCTTCTTCGCGCAGTGGAAATGGGTGGAGCGGTCTTTTTTCCCGTTTGCGGTGATCCTGCAAGTGACGCCGATTGTCGCGATCGCGCCTCTGTTGCTGGTCTATCTCGAGTCGGAAACGGCGGTGCTGGTCTGCGCGTTTCTGGTGGCGTTCTTTCCCATCCTCTCCAACACGGCGCTGGGGCTCGCGTCAGCCGATCACAATCTGGTCGATTTGTTCGATCTCTACCGCGCTTCGCGTTTCAAGCAGCTGATCCATCTGCGCCTGCCGGCGGCGCTGCCCTATTTTCTGGGGGGCTTGCGCATCGGCGGCGGTCTCGCGCTGATCGGCGCCATTGTCGCGGAAATCGCCGCCGGCTCCGCGGGCCAGGGCGCCGGACTTGCGTTCCGCATTGTCGAGGCGGGCTACCGCCTCAATATTCCCCGCATGTTCGCCGCGCTAGTGCTGATCTCGCTGACGGGAATATTGATCTTTCTGCTGTTCACCGCGTTGTCGCGCCTGTTGCTGTCGCGTTGGCACGACAGCGCGCGGGAGCGTGCGAATTAGCCCCACACTTCGCCGGCGACCGAGACGATCAATTCGAGCTTGCGCTTCTCGTCGTCGACGGTGAGCTTGTTGCCGCCGATGGTGGACGCAAAGCCGCATTGCGGCGACAGGGCGAGGCGATCGAGGGGAACATATTTCGCGGCCTCCTCGATGCGGCGCTTGAGCGCGTCTTTCGCCTCAAGTTGCGGCCGTTTCGAAGTCACAAGTCCGAGCACGGCGACCTTGTCGCCGCCCAGATGCCGCAGGGGCTCGAAACCGCCGGCGCGGTCGGTGTCGTATTCGAGGAGGAAACGGTCGAAGTTGAGTTCGCCGAAAGCGATTTCCGCGACGGGCTCGTAGCCCCCCGAGGCAACCCAGGCGCTCTCGTGGTTGCCGCGGCAGAAATGCGTGGCGATCGTCATGTCGGCGGGCTTTTCGCGCAGGCAGTCGTTGATGAGCCTGGCGTAAATTGTTTGGACCCCGACGGGGTCCTCGCCGATGGAGCGCACGTGGTCGTGCAGCCTGGGATCGCAGAGGAAGGGGAAGTTGGTCTCGTCGATCTGCAGGTAGCGGCATCCGGCCGCGTGGAGCGCGGCGATCTCCTCGCGATAGACGCGGGCGAGATCGGCGTAATATTCGGCGATGTCGGGATAGGCCTTTTTATCGACTCCCGCGTTGCCGGAGCGAAAGTGCACGAGGGTCGGCGAAGGAATCGCCTGTTTCGCCACAAGGCCCGCCCTGTCGGCGTGCGGCTTGAGGTCGGCGAATTCTTCCCCGGCCAGCGGGCGGACGCGTCCCAGCTTGCGTTTCGTCACAACCACCGGCGGCTTCATTTCGATAAAACCGTTTTCGTCCTGAAACGCCGTGGCCAACCCGCCCTCGAAAGCGACGCCGTCGATGCGCTCGACAAAATCCATGAACCAGTGGCGGCGATGATATTCGCCGTCGGTGCAAACCTTGAGGCCCGCCGCCTTTTGCAACGCCACAGCCTCGCCGACGGCGGCGCTCTCCTGTTTCCAGAGTTCTTCACGGGAGAGCTTGCCGGCGTTGAATTGCGCGCGCGCGTCGAGGATCGACAGCGGGCGCAGGAGGGAGCCGACGACGTCGGCTTTGAAGGGGATGGGCATGGGAGGCTCCAAGCTTGTTTCGGAGCCTTCCTAGCGGGGCGCAGCGCTGAAAGCTACCGCGCCGCGGCCGGAGCCGGCGCAGCCGCTCCCGGCGTGATCGGCAATATAATTGGCATAGTTGGTCCGCCCGCGCCCGTTCCTCCGCCCAGCATGAATTGCGGCATCTGCCCGTTCCAGCGCAGTTTTGATTGCGCGTCGATCTGCTGCACGTATTTGTCGGCGCCGCCGGCCGCCTCGATGCGGGCCTTGGTTGCGGCGGCGTCGCCTTCGCC
>JANYDZ010000129.1 GCA_025363375.1 Hyphomicrobiales bacterium | reverse complement strand
TGCTGATCGCCGCGATTCGCGACTGCCCCGTCAACGGCGGCACCGTGAAAAGTTTTGACGCCGCAAAGGTCGCTTCCATGACCGGCGTCAAAAAAGTCGTGCAGGTCGGCAAAACGGCCGTCGCCGTCGTCGCCGACAGTTTCTGGAACGCCAAGACGGCCCTCGCCGCCTTGCCCGTGGCCTGGGACGAAGGCGCCGGCGCCAATGTGTCCAGCTCCACCATCGCCGCCATGCTGAAAGAGGGCCTCACCGCCGAGCAGGCCTATATCGGCAACAAACAGGGGGACGCCAAGGCGACTCTCGCCAGCGCGACGAAGAAGGTCGAGGCCGAATATTCCTGGCCCTACCAGAACCACGCGCCCATGGAGCCGATGAACTCGACCGCGCGATGGACGGCGGACAAGTGCGAAGTCTGGGCGCCGACGCAGAACGCCGAAGCCGCGCTTGCCGCCGCTTCCGAGGCCGCCGGCCTGCCGATCGCCAAATGCGATGTCTACAAGATGCATCTGGGCGGCGGCTTTGGCCGGCGCGGACGCGGCGACTACATCGCTCAGTCCGTGCTGATCGCCAAGGAAATGCCCGGCACGCCCGTCAAGATGATCTGGACGCGCGAAGAAGACATGATGCACTGCGCCTATCATCCGGTGACACAGTGCAAAATGTCGGCCTCGCTCGACGCCAACGGCATGATCAGCGGCATGCACATGCGCATTTCCGGCCAGTCGATTCTGGCCTCGCTCGCCCCCGAGCGGATGGAAAACGGCATGGACCCGGTGGTGTTCCAGGGCCTCACCCCCGCCGCTCCCGAAGGCATGTTCGGCTATGAAGTGCCGAACCTGCTGGTCGATCACGCCATGCGCAACACGCATATCCTCGCCGGCTTCTGGCGCGGCGTGAACGCCAACCACAACGCGGTCTATGTCGAGAGTTTCATGGACGAACTCGCCAAGGCCGCCGGCAAGGATCCGCTGGAATTCCGGCGGGCGCACCTGACCAAGCACCCCAAGCACCTCGCGGTCCTCAACGCCGTGGCCGCGAAGGCGAACTGGGGCAAGGCGCCCAAGGGCATCTTCCAGGGGCTGGCCCAGTACCACGCGTTCGGCAGCTACACCGCCGCCTGCGCGGAAGTCTCCGTCAGCAAGGATGGCAAGTTGACGATCCACCGCATCGTGGCGGCGACCGATAGCGGCCACGCCGTCAATCCGGCGCAGATCGAGCGTCAGATCGCCGGCTCGTTCGTCTACGGCCTGTCGGCGCTTCTCTACGGCGAATGCACCGTGAAGAACGGCGTCATCGAGCAGACCAACTTCGACACCTACAACGTCATGCGCATGGACGAGATGCCGAAGGTCGAATGTATCGTGATGCCGTCGGGCGGCTTCTGGGGCGGCGTCGGCGAACCGACGATCGCCGTAGCGGCGCCCGCCGTGCTCAACGCCATCACGGCGGCGACCGGCAAGCGTGTTCGCAACTTCCCGCTGATGAACACCAGCCTGGCGGTTTGATCGACAGGATGGACCTCCCGGTCTCCCCTCCCCGCTTGCGGGGAGGGGAGAGACGCGGCCTTCCCAGGGCCGCGCTCCTTTTGTTTTGAGACGGAAGCTCCGATGATTGCACGCATCCCAATCGCAATCTCGCTCGCGACAATCGCGGCTTTCGCACCGATGTCGCAATCGCCGGCGCAGGAAGCGCCCGCGGGCGCCGCGGCCTGTTCAGGCTGCCACGCCGCTGCAAAATCCGTTGAAACGCCCGCGCCGCGCCTGATTGGCCGCGCGCCCGCCGACGTGATCGCCGCCATGCAGGCGTTCAAATCCGGCGCGCGTCCCGCGACCATCATGGACCGCATCGCCAAGGGTTTTTCCGACGACGAAATCAAGGCGATCGCCGCGTGGTACGGCGCGCAGAAAGACTAGGGGGAGCGCGCATGATCCGCACATCCAGCCGGCGCGACGCTCTCAAACTTCTAGGCGCGGGCGCGGCAAGCGCCGCGCTTTCGGCGCCCGCGGTCGCGCAGGGCGCGTCGGGAAACGTCGTTGTCGTCGGCGGCGGCTTTGGCGGCGCGAGCTGCGCGCGCGCTTTGAAAAAACTCGAGCCCCGGCTCAACGTCACACTGGTTGAAAGCAACGCCACCTTCACCGCCTGTCCCTTCAGCAACGGCGTCATCGCGGGATTGCGCGAGCTGAAAGAGCAGCAATTCGGCTACGATTCGCTGGCGCGCGACGGCGTCAAAATTGTGCTGCAAACAGCCGCCGGCGTCGATGCGCAAGCGCGCAACGTCACCCTCGCCGACGGCGCGAAACTCAATTACGACCGCCTGGTTCTGTCGCCGGGCGTCGACCTGCGCTGGGACGGCCTGCCCGGCTACACGGAGGCCGCGGCCGAGCGCATGCCGCACGCCTGGAAAGCCGGCGCGCAGACGCTTCTGCTGCGCGCGCAGCTTGAAGCCATGGAGGACGGCGGCCTTGTCG
>JANYDZ010000063.1 GCA_025363375.1 Hyphomicrobiales bacterium | reverse complement strand
CTGTTTTTCACGCAGTCGGAATCCTTTCTCGCCTATCAGCGCGGGCTCGAGGACGAGCGCCAGACCTCCAATTGCCGCACCCTGTTCGGCATGGCGAAAATCCCCACCGACGCGACGATCCGCTCGCTCCTCGACCGCGTGCCGCCCTCGTGCTTGCAGGAGAGTTTCGACGAAGCCCTCGCGGTCATGCGCGAGCGCGGCGGCATGAAGGCCTTCGAGCGGCTTGGCGGGCGCGCCCTGATCGTCTTCGACGGAACCGAGTTCTTCTGCTCGCAAAAGCTTGGCTGCGGCCATTGCCAGACGCGCAAGCGCTCCAATGGCAAGACCGACTTCTATCATTCCATGCTGGCCGCCAGCGTCGTCGCGCCCGGCCACAACATGGTTCTGCAGCTGATGCCGGAGTTCATCGCCAGACAGGACGGCGCCGAAAAGCAGGATTGCGAACGCCAGGCTTGCAAGCGCTGGCTCGCGGCCCATGGCGAGCGGGTGAAGGCGCTGCGCCCGATCTACCTCGGCGACGATCTCTTCGCCTGCCAGCCGATCTGCGAAGCCGTGATCGCCGCCGGCGGCGATTTCCTGATGACGGCGAAACGCGACTCCCACGTCGCTCTCTACGACTTCATACACGGCGCGGCGCTGGAGGAACGCACGATCACGCGAAAGGAGGCCGGCAAGAAGCTGACGTACCGCTATCGTTGGTTCAACGGCGCGCCCCTGCGCGAGAGCAAGAACGCGATCACCGTCGACTGGCTCGGCGTGACCATCAGCGACGCGAAGGGCAAGATCACCTACGATGGCGCTTTCGTGACCTCGCTGACGATCACGCCCGAAAACGTCGCGGAAGTCGCCGCCTGCGCGCGGGCGCGCTGGAAAGTCGAGAACGAGACCTTCAACGTCCTCAAGAACAACGGCTATCACCTCGAACACAATTTCGGCCACGGCAAGCAGAACCTCGCCATGACCTTCGCCGCCATGAACCTGCTGGCCTTCGCCTTCCACACCGTCTGCGACTGCCTCGAAGGCCTGTGGACCCAGGCCCGCGAGGCCAAACGCGCCCGCAAGCGCTTCTTCGAGCACATCAGGACCATCACCGCCTATCTCGTCTTTCCCGACTGGGATACCCTGATGACAACCCTCATCAAGTCAAAGCCGCCTCCCGAAATCGCCAAGCAGGTCATCGGCTGAAATCGTGGAGGGGGGATGATTTAGAATTGCTGGTCCGCGACTGTCTGAACCGTGGCGCCGTCAAATGGTCGATCTCCAGTGACGCCGGGGCTGTCATTTCCAATCGTTTGATTCACAGTGGATCCGTCGCCGCTCAAAGCGGAAACAACAGGTGCATCAGACTGGGTTCCTCCCCCGCCCGCCGTCCACTCCCCGCCATCCGGATTCCCCGCGGGCACGCGCGGCTGGTTTTGTCAGGCGCCGGTGTTGTTGCCGGGCGCAGCGCCCGTGTTGTCGCCGGGCAGGCCCGGCAGCAGCGGCGGCACGCCGAAAGCGAGCACGATTTCGCGCGGCGCGTCAGGGATCGGGAAAAGTATTCGCCGGCAAATCCGTGTTGGCGATCCATTCGATGCTTTTGGGCAAGGCGCCGTCGGTTTCCATGAATTCCTTCACCGCCTTCCAGGCTTGCGCGTAGGGGATGTAGAGCCCCACGGGCATGGGGTCGTTGTGCAAGGTGCGGACATATTCGTTCAGGCGGTCGAGGTCCCCCTTGGACGTATAGGTTTCTTCGATTTCCGGAGAGCCATATTTTCGGTAAATGACGAGGACTCCAAGTTTCGGATCGCCCCATAGCGACAACTTGATGTCGATCCGCCCACGACCATAGGGAAGTTGCTGTGTTCCATTGATGCCCAGGATATAAATTCCGGCGCTGTCGTTGCCAGTACCAAAGAACCATTCCTTGCCCTTTGGAGCGATGAAATATGGCTCAAGGTCGCGCAACAATGGCCAGCCTTCTCCGTGGAAACGATCGAAGTTAATTCCTCTGATCATTCGCCTTTCCCTTCTATCCAGCGTC
>JANYDZ010000047.1 GCA_025363375.1 Hyphomicrobiales bacterium | reverse complement strand
CGGCCGCGTCGTCTGGCGCATGGACCCGAAGCAACAGAAGCAACGGGCCGCGCGCGGCGCGATTTTCTGGGGCAACCTGGTGATTTCGCCGGCCAATTCGCCGGCCCGCCTGATCGCCGTCAACAAGGACACGGGCCAGGTCGTCTGGGAGACCAATCTCGTCAACGGGCAGGACCCGACGGCCATCACCGGCGCGCCGCTCGCCATCCGCGACAAGATCATTGTCGGCGCCTCGGGCGGCGACTTCGGCATCCGCGACTGGATCGCCGCGCTCGATGGCGCGACCGGCAAGCAACTCTGGCTGAAATACACGATCCCCGCGCCCGGCGAGCCCGGCAGCGAGACCTGGAAGGACAAGGACAATCAATGGCGCACGGGAGGCGGCGCCATGTGGGTCACGGGGAGCTACGATCCCGAGACGCATCAAACCTTGTGGGGCGTCGGCAATCCCATGCCGATGATGGACCCTTACTCGAGGCCCGGCGACAATCTCTACACAAATTCGCTGACCTCCTGGCATCCCGACACCGGCCAATTGCTCTGGCATTTCCAGTACACGCCCAACGACGGCTGGGATTTCGACGAGGTTGGCACGCACATTCTGTTTGACGCGAAAGTGAATGGCGCCATTCACAAGCTGCTCACTCATTCCGCGCGCAACGGCTTCACCTACACAATGGAGCGCGCCAACGGCCAAATGGTCGCGGTCAAACCCTACATGGACAATGTCAACTGGACGAAAGGCATCGATCAGAAAACAGGAAAACCGGTCGATTACGATCCCGCGCGCGACGTGCAGATCTATGCGGGCGTCGCCAATCCCACAAAGGAAAATCCGGTCCGAAAAGTCTGCCCAAGCCGCACCGGCGGCAGCAATTTCTGGCCCTCGTCCTACAGCCAAAAATCGGGGCTGCTGTATATTCCCGCAATGACCGCTTGCGAACTCGTGACCAACGATCTTGCCATTGGCAAGTCAGGCCAGGGCTGGGCCGCGCGTCCGGGCGGCGGCTTCAAAATCGAGGAGCGCTACGAAAGCAACCTCACAGCAGTCGATCCGGTTACCGGCGACATCAAAAAAAGTATTCATTTGAATTATCCGAACTACGCCGGCGCGCTGACAACCGCGGGCGGCCTCGTGTTCACCGGCTTCGTCGAAGGAACTTTTGCCGCCTATGACGAGACAAGCCTTGAAGAACTCTGGAAGGTCAACATCGGTTCAGGCTTCAGCTCGCCGCCCATGACTTTTGAGGTCGGCGGCAAGCAATATGTGGCGATTGTTTCGGGCGCGAGCGGACAGGCGTTGCACAAGCTCATTCACACGCCGGAGGCGAAAGAGCAAAGGAATCCCGTAGTGCTTTGGGTGTTCGGGTTATGAACGCGAGATCGGCGAAGCTTTGATGGCTGGCCTCGTGCTCCACACAGCGCCTGCGTGCCGTCTGCATCAAAGCGGGGGCATGCGCCTTCAGCAACCCGCGTGAAGAAAGCCCGGCGTTCGAAGCCCTCTTGGAGGAATTCCTGTTGATATTCAAATATTGCAAATAAGAATTCAGGCGGAGAAAGGGAACCGGGAACGAACCTTCTCTATTCGAAGGCGGTATCGGACCTTCGACTGACGGAATGGCCTTGCCGGTTATTCCGCGGCGTGTCTGGCCGGGGTCTGGTCGTTGCGCAAGAGCATCACCGCGCCACCCGTGTTGGAAATCGGCACGTGATATGTGCTGGCCACCTTGCTGACGCGGCCTTGCAGCGCGCCGCGCATGGCAATCCACGTCATCAGCTCGACGCCCTGCGAGCCGGCGAGTTCGACGATCTGGCGATTCGTGTAGCGCGTCAGCGCCTCGGGATCTCCGACGATCTTGTCGAGACAGAGGAGGTCGAATTCCTTGTTTATGAAACCCGCGCGCGTTCCATCGAGTTGGTGCGAGAGACCGCCGGTCCCCAGCACGATGATTTTCATGTCCTTCGGGTAGCTTTCGAGCGCGCGGCCAATGGCTTGCCCGAGCTTCCAGCACCGCGCCGCTGTCGGCAGCGGATGTTGCACCGAATTGATCGTCACCGGGATCGTCCGGATCGGCCAGTGCGCGCCCGCGCGCGGATACATCAACTTGATCGGCAGCGTGAAAGCGTGATCGACCAGCATTTCCTGACACATGGTCACGTCGAACTCGTCGGCGACGAGGCTTTCGATGAGATGCCAGGACAGCGCCGCGTCGCCCTCGAAGGAAGGCAACACCGGAATCCCCCACCCCTCGTCGGCGTTGTCGTAGCGATGCGCCGCGCCGACGGCGAACGTCGGCATCTTGTCGAGGAAGAAGTTCAGGCCATGGTCGTTGTAGATGACGATGGCGAGATCCGGCTTCTCCCGAGCGAGCCAGTCGTGAACTGGAATGAACGCGTCGAAAAACAGCTTCCAATAAGGTGTTTGCTGTTCACCACGGGCGATGGCGCCGCCGATCGAGGGAACGTGGGAGGCGCTCAGTCCACCAATGATGCGGGCCATTGTGTTATTTCCCCTGCGCGGCGAGGTGGGCCTTGAAGGCCTCGATGCTCATGCCGGTTTGCTGTGCGCCAATGTCCTGCACGTTGAGCCCGAAGATGCCGGCGAACTTGGCGAGGTAATAGACGTTGCCGCCGGCCTCGATGAGTTGAAGCACATTGCGGGCGCGGATCGCGGCCTTCTGCGCGTCCGTGAGCCCGTACCGGCTTATCCAGCCTTCCTCGTCCTTCAGAAAGGCGGCGCGATTGGCGGCGTCGTTGAAGTCAAAACACATCTTGTTGAGCGCGTAACCTTTCGCCGCCTGGGCGCCGCCGAAGACCGGCGTGCCGGGAATGCCGTAGAGATCGTCCATGTCGTCCTCGTTTCCGATTTCGTCGCGCCTGGCGCGAGCGGTCGGGACTTCGCGCCTCGCGCGCGGCAAGGCGCGCGGGCTGTTCGGCCAGACGAACAAAGGATTTCATCGAGACCGCGGTGCGACATTGATCTATCTCAAGTCACGCCGCCGTGGCGCGTTTGATAGTGATCCCGTCGTCTTGAACCGCGCGGGGAAGAAACGCTCATGATCTGCATACTCGGCAACCCCATCGCCAATCGCGGCGATCCCATCCGCATCGCCGAGGAAATGGCGATGATCGACTGCATTTCGCGCGGGCGGCTCAACGCCGGATTCGTGCGCGGCGTGCCCTATGAAGTGTTTGGCGCCAACACCAATCCGACGACGACGCTGGAACGCCTGTGGGAAGGCGTCGATCTCTGCGTGAAGGCGTGGACGACGACGTCAGGTCCTTTCAACTTCGAGGGCAAATTCACCCATCGCCGCGCCGTCAACCTGTGGCCGCGGCCCTTTCAGACGCCGCACCCGCCGGTCTGGGTGACGGGTTCGAGCGACATTGAATCCGTGCGCAAAGCGGCGTCGAAAGGCACGTCTTCGCCACCTTCCTGCAACCGTACCGGCAGGTGAGAATGCTGTTCGACGCCTACCGCGACGCCTACCAGGACAACGGCCAGCCCGGCGGCGGCGGCGTCGCCTTCATGCCCATCGTCTATGTCGCCGACACCGAAGCCGAGGCCGAACGCGGCGTCAATGAGCTCGCCTGGTATCTGAAAGCGAAAGTCGAGCCACAGTTCCGCAACCCGCCAGGGTTCGTGCCGGTCGCGGCCAATGTCGCAGCCTTGCGTTCGGGCGGCGCGGCGCGCTCGCGCACCAACGACGGCTTGCGCGAAATCTCGCTCGAACAGCAGCGCGAACTAGGCGTCGTCATGTACGGCACGCCCGACCAGGTGGCGGCGCAGATCAAACGCGAATACGAACGCGTCGGCGGCTTCGATCATCTTTTGATGATGATGCTGGCCGGCTTCCTCGACCACAAGAGGACCGTGTCGAACATGACGCTGTTCGCGAAGGAAGTTTATCCGCAAATCCGCGATTTGCCGAACACGAAGTCCGCGACGCCCCGCGCCATCGCGGCGGAATGAAAAAGGGAGGACACTTTGACCGCGATGCGCGAATGGAAGACGCCATGCCGCAGGCAAGGTGAACTGGGCGTACATTCCGCGACAGTTTTGGCCTCGTCGCGCCGGATGTGTCCGTCGCCGCCGATTTCTACTCCACGTTCGGGCTCGACGTGATGGCGGCTGGCGACGCGGCCGATCTGCGCGTCGCGGGCATGTCGCACGTGCAGGGCCGCGTCGCACCGGGGCCACGCAAGAAGTTGGATTCCATCGCCTTTGGCGCCTTCGCCGACGACATGCCTAAATTCGCCGAACGGCTCGGCGCGCTCAGCGTCGAGCGCGCGGCTGCGCCTCCCGGCTTTGCCGGCAACGGCCTGTGGTTCCATGATCCCGACGGCCTGCGCGTCGGCGTCGTCGCCGCCGAACGGACCTCGCCCGAGACCAAGGCCGCCTTCGCGTCGAGCGACGCGCGCCCCAACGAACGTGGCGCGCTGCCGCGCGAACAGACGCCCGTCGCGCGCCCGAAACGTTTCTCGCACATGGCGATCTACGCCCGCGACGTCGAGCGCTCCGTCGAATTCTATTCACGCGCGATGGGAATGCGCCTCGCTGATCGGGCCGCCGACATCATCGCCTTCTGTCACGGCATCCACGGCAGCGATCATCACATGGTCGCCTTCGTGAAATCGGATGGGCCGGGCCTACACCATTCTAGCTGGGACATGGGCTCGGTCGACGGAATTGGTCTCGGCGCGATGCAGATGGCGGGCGCCGGCCACAAGCGCGGATGGGGCCTTGGCCGCCACGTGCTTGGCTCGAACTATTTTCACTACGTGCGGGATCCCTGGGGCAGCTTCGCAGAATACACCGCGGGCATCGACTACGTGCCTTGTGACCGCGACTGGGACGCCGGCGTGCACGCTGCGGACGATTCCTTCTACCTCTGGGCAAACAATCCCCCAGATGATTTCGCCAGAAACTACGAAATTGAATGAGGCCCCCCGGGCCTTTTGACGCTAGCTGGAGCCACAGGATTGGACACACAGGTTCTTATCGTTGGCGCGGGACCGGTCGGTCTCACGCTCGCTCTCGATCTCGGACGCAGGGGCATAAGGTGCGCGCTCGTCGAACAAAAGAACGAGCCCGCCTTCCTGCCGAAAATGGAGCGCGTCAACGCTCGCACGATGGAGATTTATCGGCGCATGGGCCTTGCCGAAAAGATCCGCGCCGCCGGGCTGCGCCGCGACATTCCCATGGACGTGTTCGTCGTTCTCGACCTCGTCCATCCCCCGCTGTTGCGCCTCGCTTATCCCTCGGTCGCCGAGGCGGAAGCGGACATTCGCGCGACGATCGACGGTTCGGTTCCGCTCGAGCCCTATCAGTTGATATCGCAATACACGCTCGAGCCATTGCTGAAACGCGAATGCGAGAAACTGCCGGCGGTGACGAAGCGCTGGAGCACGCAATTCCTCTCATGCGAGCAGGACCCGGCGGGCGTATCGACGACGGTGCGCAATCCAGACGGTTCGACGCGCGTGATCCGCTCGCAATACCTGGTGGGCTGCGACGGCGGCGGCAGTCCGGTGCGGCACGCGCTGGGCATCAAGCTGCGCGGCGAGCCCAATTCGAAGCAGTGCTGAAGGGTTGGGGCGGCCCGAACATGCTGCCCTCATACGGTTTCGAGCGCCGTCAGATCGGCGACCGCAACGTCGGCGCTTCGCGCTACGCGACGCTGGGGCGACGCAAGTGGCGTTCCATGTGGCGGCCGAACATTTGCGACAATACGCCCGCAGGACGCCAGAGCCGCGAAATCCTCGCCAGCGTCGCCGACCTGGAGCAGCGCAAAACCAACGAGATGGTCGGCGCGGAGCTGGGCTATCGCTACGTGGATTCGCCGGTCATCTGCGATATTCCCGGCGGCCCCGAACATCTTTTCCGCGTCTATGAGCCTTCGACCTGGCCGGGCCAGCGGGCGCGCAGCGACCGTCACACGGGGGCGACTAATCTGCTTTGGGAACGAGAGGGCAAAGCCCTTGGCGTTCCCGCTTATCAGGAAACGGAGGCGATCAGCCTCCCCTCAGCCGCAACGCGGCACAGAAACGGCACCCTCGCATGGCGCGACGCCGCCGGATGCCCTGCTGGCGAACGCCGAGCGGACACAGGTGTTGTGCGAATAGCGCAGTTCCGCCATGTCCGTGACTGCGTGAGACCAGCGGGCGTCCGGCAAGAAGAGAAGCGAGAGTGCCTGCGGATCAGGTCAAAGACGCCGCACCCCCAAGGAGCGCGAAGCGCGAGACAGAGTACGACCTTAAAAACTTCCGCTCATTTTCCCGCGCTCCCGATCGTCACCGGAACGGCCAAGACCAAGGGGCTTGGTTCGCGCAGCGGATAGAGCGGGTTGCCCGATGGGCAGCGCCCAGTTCGAATCATTACGAAACTGCTATAAAAGTCCAAACCGTCCCTCTGCTGGATTACGGGTGAATACAGTAAGGCTTAACTTACTGTTGAACTTGTCAGGTGGATGTTGGTTTTCAATAATGATAACCTGACTATCGCGGCCATGCTGCTGAATCAGATATTCGTAAAACCGTTCTTTCAGATCAGTGCCCTGTAGCGCGACATCATCCTCGCCTTCTGGCTCAAAATACGCCAAAAGTGGGGAATCCATGACGACAAAGCCGGGATGAGGCAGCGATTGCTCCCGACAATATTCCATCAAGCCCAGCGTGATCGCCGCGTGCGTGATCGACCGAAGCCCCTTGCCACGACTGCCCCTTGGCTTCCCGTCAATGACGAAATCTTTTCGTTCTTTGTCAAAATGGACACGGCAGTCGCCCGGAAAATTCCAAGCTCGAAGTATTCGTTCGATTGTCA
>JANYDZ010000044.1 GCA_025363375.1 Hyphomicrobiales bacterium | reverse complement strand
ACACAACGCGCCTATTCGCACGTATCTTTTGCACGGCTCAATTCATTGAAATCATTGGGCGACATTTTTCGTGCGAAAGGTTTCATTTTTGATCAACGCCTGACAACCAAGCCGCTCGATCCGACGATTCAATGCCGAATTGGTCCGCGCTCCAGCCACACCGGCTCGATTTGAATTCGTCTGCCGGTGACTGGTCCAATCATCGTGAACAGACCCCTTGCAATGATTTGCGCGCGGGCGCAGGGTTCGTTGGGAGACGAAATTCAAAAGGGGGATGCCAAATGAAGCGCGTCGCTTTAGCGTTGGTCACGATCTTTGCGTCGCTCAACTTGCTGACGACCGTCGTTTCCGCCCAGCCAGCGGCCTGCCCGCTCGACGACTCCAGCGTTGTATGCACCCGGCAGGGCGCGGTGCGTGGCGCCGTCGAAGGCGAAATGCTGGCGTTTAAAAATATTCCCTACGCGAAACCGCCGGTCGGGCCGCTTCGCTGGAGGCCGACGGAAGCCGCCGAGCCATGGAATGGCGTTCGCGATGGCGACCGGTTCGGCGCGATGTGCCCGCAGATCGTCGGCACGGAGGTAGTTGGCGATGAGGATTGCCTGACGGTCAATGTCTGGCGCCCGCGCGCGAAGCCGTCGCGTCCTCTCCCTGTTATGGTGTGGCTGACCGGTGGCGGCAATCATTCTCTGTCGGGACAGGGGAGCGCCGGGTTCGGCGGCTTGACATACAGCGGTGAGAATTTCGTCCCGCAAGACGTGATCTTCGTGAGCTACAACTTGCGACTCGGCGTGCTCGGTTTTCTCGCGCATCCGGCGCTCGACGCCGAACGACCCGAAAAAATCTCTGGCAATTACGGCAGCCTTGACCAAATCGCCATGCTTGGCTGGATCAAGGCGAACATCGCGGCGTTCGGCGGAGACCCCGACCGTGTCTTCCTGTTCGGCACGTCCGCCGGCGGCGGCAACATTTGCGCGCTTTTGACTTCGCCAATGACGCGGGGGCTGATCTCCGGCGTCGCGATGGAAAGCAGCGTTCCCTCCGGATGTGAAATCCAGACGCTCGACGACGCCCGCGAAGGCACGGGCGCAAAGGCGGTTGCGGCGATCGGCTGTGAAGGCGCAGCAGATGTTGCGGCCTGCCTGCGTGGCATGAGCGTTGCCAATCTCGTGCGGGCTATCCCCGGAACCTTCACAGTCCTGACGCGCATTTACGGTCCCAACGTCGACGGGCGCGTTTTTCCGGAGCAACCGCTCGCGCTGATCAAGCTGGGAAACTATCCGAAGGTGCCGATGATCATTGGCAACACTTCGGAGGAGACGATGCCGTGGGCGGACACCGCAGGACGGGTGACGGACGTGCCGAGCTACGCCAACGCGATCGACAAGGTTTTCGGGGCGTCCTCGCGTCAGCGAATCCTGTCCGCCTATCCAACGACCGCATACGCGACGCCGCGTCTAGCGTTCATGCGCTTGACGACCGACTCCGAGTTCACGTGCCAGAGCCGTCGCGTGGCCCGCGCCTTCGCGGCGACGGGAGGCGGACCGGTCTTCCGTTATGTCTTCACCCAGGGACAGGAAAACGATCCCGCGCTCAAGGCTGGCGGCGTCGCGCATACGATCGAACATGCGTTTCTGTTCCCGGGAAAATATCAGCCGTCCGACGCCGAAGCGGCTGTGCGGCGCGCAATGGTCGGTTACTGGACGCGTATGGCGAAGACTGGAAACCCGAACGGCGAGGGCGATCCGGCGTGGCCGGCTGCGACGGTCAACAACGATGCTTATCTCGAGATTGGAGCCAACATAGGCGCGCGGAACGGGCCATCCGATGCCAAGTGCGATTTCTGGGACACGGTGAGCTTCCTCTGGCCGCACCTATAGAACCTGCATCCGAGGAAAACTGACGACGCGGTCCAATCATCTTTCGCTCGTCGCCACGACAGTCCACAATCGCTTTTTCCTCGGGATTTTTCCCGCCGTCTGACGGCCGCAAGGGCGCTCAAGCGGTTGGATTTTGACGTGGCAGACGCCGGATGGCCTGTGCCGCCACGTGGCTGGCTTCGGCGAAAACACGTGACGGGCAGGGTCGGCGAACTTTGTCGAAAGTCTTGATTTTCAGCAACCTCTCGCAATATTCGCTCCTGCCTCGGCGCAATCACGCCGCCTGCACCACCAGCGCGTTGCTCCCGCGATACGACAGCGCCTCCGCCAGATGGATGCGCCCCACGGCCTCCACGCCGTCGAGGTCCGCCAGCGTGCGCGCCAGTTTCAGCACGCGGTGATAGCCGCGCGCGGAGAGGCGCATGCGCTCGGCGGCGTCGCGCATCAGCTTGGTGCCGGCCGCGTCGAGATTGGCGACGGTCTCGATGACATTCGCCGGCGCCGCCGCGTTGCAGGCTATGCCCGGCAGGCCCAATGCCTTGTAGCGCGCGCCTTGAATGGCGCGCGCCGCGCCGACCCGCGCGGCGACTTCCGCCGAGCCTTCGGCGGGCGGCGGGAGAATCAGGTCGGACGCGGTGACGGCGGGCACTTCAATCGTGAGATCGAAACGGTCGAGCAAAGGCCCGGAAATGCGTTGCTGATAATTGGCGACGCAGCGCTCGTTCGGCTGCCGCTTGCAGGCGTAGCCCGGTTCCGTCGCGTGGCCGCAGCGGCAGGGGTTCATCGCCGCCACAAGCTGAAACCGCGCGGGATACACGACGCGGTGATTGGCGCGCGCGATGGCGATTTCGCCGGCCTCCAGCGGCTGGCGCAACGAATCCAGAGCGTGCGGCTGAAATTCCGGCAATTCGTCCAGAAACAGCACGCCGTTGTGCGCCAGCGAAGCCTCGCCCGGACGCGCGTTGACGCCGCCGCCCACCAGCGCCGCCATGGAAGCCGAATGATGCGGCGCGCGAAACGGACGCCGATCGGTGAGTTGCCCGCCCGCCAGCGCGCCGGCGACGGAATGAATCATCGAGACTTCGAGCAATTCGCGCGGGGTGAGCGCCGGCAGGATGGACGGCAGCCGCGCCGCAAGCATCGACTTGCCGGAGCCGGGCGGGCCGCTCATCAAAAGATTATGCCCGCCAGCGGCGGCGATTTCGAGCGCCCGTTTGGCGCTCTCCTGGCCCTTTATGTCGCGCAAATCGGGCTGCGGCGCGCCCGCCTTGCGCGCGGCGGGCTCGGGCCGCGCCATGACCTGCGTGCCCCTGAAATGGTTCGCGAGCTGGATCAGCGAACGCGGCGCGAGGATATCGATCTCGGACGACGCCCACGCCGCCTCCGGCCCGCAATCGGCGGGACAGATCAGCCCGTGCCCGCGCGCGTTGGCGGCAACCGCGGCGGGCAGGGCGCCGGCGACGGCGGTGATCGTGCCGTCGAGCGCAAGCTCGCCGATGACGGTGTAGTCGTTGAGCGCGTCCGCCGGGATGGCGCCGATGGCCCCCATCACGGCCAGGGCAATGGGCAGATCATAATGACTGCCTTCTTTCGGCACGTCGGCGGGCGCCAGATTGACGGTGATGCGCCGCGCCGGCAGCGCCAGCCCGGAGGAGTTGAGCGCGGCGCGCACCCGCTCGCGCGATTCAGACACGGCCTTGTCGCCGAGGCCTACGACGTTGAACTTCACGTCGCCGTTGGACAATTGAACCTGAACATCGATTGGCCGCGCCTCGATCCCCTCGAACGCCACCGTCGCCACCCGCACAACCATGCCCGCCTCCCGCTGCGGAAAGCAGGCTAGCGCAGTCCGCGATCACTTGCAAGAACGTTTAGGGAACAAAATTTCCGCGCCTATTTTGCGTATGGGGCCCGCAGCAGCCCGGTCATGGACCGCACCCCGTTCAAAAAATGCCCGACACGCAGATTTTCATCAAAACTGTGCTGGTTGTTGTCGGGGTTCACCAGCGGCACGATGACGAAAGGCAAGGCCAGCGCGTCCACCAGTTTGTCGGTGGGCACGCTGCCGCCCATCATGCGGATGCGCACGGTTTTGGCGGGGTTCTCGCCCGCCGCGAAGACCCGCGCCAGCGTGTCCTGCGCCCAGGCGCCGACCGGCGAATCCAGCGGCGTGAAGGCCGCCGCGCTGCCGCGCGCGACGGCGACCGAAGCGATCCTGTCGTGTTGCGCGCGCTCCTCGTCGGTGGGCTCCCCGTTCGAGAGGTAATAGCCCTTGGCGCGCACGTGTTTTTCGATCAGCCCGGCGAGCAGATCGGGTCCCGCGCCCGGCGTCGTGCGCAGATCGAGCTCGGCGACGGCCTTGCTCGGCACGATGTTCGCCCCCTTGTCGCCGATGGCGGCGGAGGCCATGCCGCGAATGTTCAGCGAGGGATATTGAATGGCCTCCTGCAGGTTGCGCCCGACCGACTCCGGCCTGGAAATTCCAAGCCGCTTCAATAATTCGGGTTCGTCGTCGGGCACGGCGCTCATGATGCCGCGTTCGGCGTCCGTCAGTTTCACGCTGTCGTAATAGCCGGCGATCGTGACGCGTCCCTCGTCGTCCTTCATCGAGGCCAGAAGCGTCGCGAGGCGTTGCGCCGGGTTGGGCGCGTAATTGCCGTAATGCCCGCTGTGCAAGGGCGCCTTCGGCCCATGCACGGTGAGTTCGACGACTGTGTTGCCGCGATTGCCGAAGATGATCGTCGGCTGGCTGCTCGCGTGCAGGGGACCGTCGTGAATGACGATGGCGTCGGCGCGCAACAGGTCGCGATGCGCGGCGGCTACGGTTCCAATGGTGGGCGAGCCTTTCTCTTCCTCGCTATCGAGTAAAACCTTGACGTTGATTTCCGGTTCGAGCGAAACCGCTTTCAATACGTCGAAAGCCGTCAGCAGCATCATGATCGGACCTTTGTCGTCGGACGAGGAGCGTCCAAAAATGCGCCAGTCCGGATCGATCTTGCCGGAAAACAATTGCGCCTTGTCGATCTCCTCCCACGTGGGCTGCGCGCTGACGCGCGAGGGGGTAAATGTAGGCGCGGCGGGCGGCGGCGCCGACGCCTTGCGCTGTTTCAGCGCGGGCGTCCAGGGGCTCTTTTGCGCCCATTGTTCAGGCAGAACCGGCATGCCGTCGAAATGAATGTAGAAGAGAATCGTACGCGCGTTCGGATTCGTCTCTCCATATTCAGCGAACACCAGCGGCTTGTCCTTGTTGGGCAGTTGCCGCGTTGTGAAACCGCGCTTGCGGAATGCCGCCTCCAGCCAGTCGGCGTTCTTGCGCACGTCGGCGGCGACGATGGAATCGTTCGGCAGCGACAGCATCTCGAAAAACTCGGCGAAATTCGCCTGCGAGATTTTCTCGACAAGAGCCGGCGTGATCGGCTCGGCGCTGGTCGGAGCCGCCGCCAGGCAGCCAAGACCGGAAAGCGCGAGCGCGCATGCGATGAAAATGGGCGCTTTCATGATGGTCCCCGCTTGCCGACGCTTCGCGGGAACGATGTTACCCGCGCGCCGCGAAAGCGCAAGCGCCGTGTCATGCGCCGCTTTCGATCTTCTCCCGCAGCGCCGCCGCCTCCGCCTCCAGCGCCGCGATCCGCGCGTCGCGCTCGTCCAGCGCCGCTTGCGCGTCGACCGCTTCAAACCGTTGCGGAATATGTTGGGGGCAATTGGAATCCCAGGCTTCGAGCGTGAACACGATCGCCTGCCCGCCGCGCGCCTTGTAGTTTTCGGGCATCAGCTTGCCGATGAGCGCGTCATCGCCCTCGATCACCTGCGCCTTGCCCCAGAGTTTGATGCGCCGGCGGCGCGAATAGTCCATCAGAAAGAGACAGACGCGCGGATTTTCCGCGAGGTTGCCCGTTGTGATGAACTGCCGGTTGCCGGTGAAATCGGCGAAGGCGATGGTGTTCTCGTCGAGCACATGCAGAAATCCGGCGGGCCCGCCGCGATGCTGGACATAGGGCTGGCCCGCCGCGCTGGCGGTGGCGAGCATGACGCTTGTTTGCGCGGCGATATACGCCGCAAGATCGGGCGTGATCACAGTCGGCCACGCGCCGTTTGCTTCGCGTTGCGCGTTGGCCGCGCGCGAACCTTTGCGCGTCTGGACGGCTTTCACCGAGGGGGTGAAGGCGATGTCGCTGGAGTAGGCCTTGGAATCGTCCATCGCGCGCTCCTGTTCACGGCGCCTTGCGCTCGTCGCCCAGCCGGATCTCCATCGCGGCCTTCGCCTTGGCGATCATCTCGGGCGACAGGCCCACGATTTCGTCCGCCATCGCCTTCGCCTGCGCCCAGGGCAGCGGCCGCGCCAGCATTTCCACCTTGCGCGCGTCTTCGAGAAACGCGGGATCGCGCAGGGTGTCTTCAAACGCCTTGCGCAGCGCGGCCAGACGGTCCGCCGGCACGCCCGGCGTTGCGATGAAGATTTTTCCCAGCGCGACTTCAGCGGTGAACACCTTGAAAATCTGGCGTTGTTCTTCGCTTTCGGCGATTTCCGACAGCAACGGCACGTCGAGCCATTCGGGATCGCGAACGGCGCCGAATTGCAGCAGCATGTCGATCTTTTTATCGCGCAGCCAATCCGGATTTTGCGATTTGAGGCTGGTGAAAAAATTGCCGGCGCGCCCCGAGACTTCGCCGCGCTCCATGGCGAGATGAATTTCGTTGGTGCTTTTGTAGCCCGACACAATCTTGAACTTCGTGCGCATGACGTTGTTGAGCAGCGTTGGATAGAGCATCGTGTAGGAGCCCGCGCCCGTCGCGCCCATCAGCACTTCCTTGTCGCGCGCGTCGAGGATTGATTTGAGGCCGACATTGCGCCACGTGTAGAAATTGGCGTTCTCCACGTCGGCGGCGCCGAGAAAATTGAAGTTGCGCGCGTCGTATTGAGCGCCTTTGCCGTCGAGAACCTGATAGCCGACGAAGGTCGGCAAAATCGCGCCGATATGCGTCCCGTCCCTGGGCGCGGCGCCATACAGAAAATTCGTCGCCTGCAAATGGCCGGCGCCGGTCATGTTCTTGGGCACGACCTGCGGATTGCCGGGAATGTGGTTGCCAAGATGCCGCGCCACCACGCGCGCGTTGGTGTCGACGCCGCCGCCGACGCCGGTGGAGACAATCAGCGAAATCGTCTTGCCCGCGTAGAAATCGGAGACCGCGTCGGCCTTCGCGCCCGGCGCGCTTGCGGCGGCGAGCGCGGCGATAAAAAACGCGCGCGCCGTCGGCTTAATGTTCGGCGACATCGATGTACACGCCTTCAATATCCGTCAGGTGAAACGCGCCGACGGGGCATTGCTGAAACATCGCGAGGCGCGCCTTGCCCTCCTCGCCATAGCCGAGCGGTTTTGTCGCGAATTGCGGATTGACGCCGATAAGCTCGCCCATCTCCGCCTTGATCGCATCGACGCTTTCCACCTTGAAGCCGAAATGCTCGATCTGCGGCGGCGTCGGGTCCTGCCCGACAAAGTCGCTCATTTTCCACGGCGCCAGCACCAGCGTCACCCGGCCGTCCGACACGCGCCAAACGCCGTCGTCGGTCTTGTTGGAGACTTGCAACTCGAACACCTGCGAATAAAACGCCGCGCTGCGTTCGGGATCGCGCACGCGCAACGACACATGGTTGATATATCGCGGCTGCTCCCAGTGCCCCGCCGCGAAAATGTCCTTCGCCTTGCCCGAGCTGCGCTCGGCGAGATCGAAAATAATCATGTCGGGATCATGCGCGCTGAAGGCCGCGTTGGGCCGCGCGGCGGGGCGCTGGACATATTCGAGCGAAGCGTCGAATTTCTTCATGCGCTCCAGAGCGGCGCCCATGTTCTCGACTTCAAAGCCGAAATGATCGAGCCCGCTGCGTTTTCCGTCGCGGCGTGGAATATTGTTGAGGCCGATCCAGCCGTCGCTCACCGGCACCGCGCGCGCCGGGCGGCCATTGCTGTCGCCGGCCTTCATGCCGAAAAGCGCTTGATAAAAGCGCGCGTTGACCGCGTAAAGATCGCTGGCGATGGCGAGATGGTTGAGTCTGGCGAACATGGGGCGTCCTGAAATGAGCGTATCCGGTAAGTAACCGTCTCAACTCCCAAGAGCAAGACTGGCGGCGCGCGGGGCCGCCGATGAGGGACCGCCGATGAGGGACTGCGACGAGGCTGAAGCGGTTAATCGGGATGCCGTGAGCAACTTCCCGGCGTGTGTTTTACACTTCGCGCGGGCGCATGTATGTTGCGTGCGAATTACATGGGGTTCGTCATGTCCTCTGTTTCAAATCCTCGACATTCCGACCGCCGCGCGGCGTCATTGTTCATGCTCACGAGGTTGGCGAGGCCTATGAAGTTGAGTTTGACGAGCCCGCCTGTGTCCTCACGCCGCGCCCCGGCCGGTTGAAAGCCGCACGACGCGCCGCGGATAATTCCGCCGGCGCATCTCGCGCGCCCGCCGCCGACACGCATTTCGCATTGGTTCAAATCGAAGGGAGAATCAGGATGGCCATGTCGATGAAATTGAACGTTCCGACCTCCGGCGCGACAAGACTCGCGCTGGCAATTGTCCTGTTGGCGTTCGCGGCTCTGCCGCCCACCCCGATGCGGGCGGCGCCGGTCGAGCCCGTCGCTTCGCTCGCCGCGAAAGAAAAGGCGCCGTTCCTCGACACGCTGAAAGAATTCGTCTCGATCGAATCCGGCAGCGCCGACATCGAAGGCCTCAACCGCCTGTCGCAACTGATTTTCGACAAGCTCAAGGCGCTCGGCGGCGAGGTTGAATTCATCGCCGCGAGCCTCGGCGATACGCCGCCCATGTTCGACACGCCGAAGCAGATCGGCCGCATGGTGCATGCGCGGTTCACGGGCACGGGAGCGACGAAGATCCTGCTCATCGCGCACATGGACACCGTCTATCAGCGCGGCATGTTGGAAAAGCAGCCGTTCCGTATCGACGGCAAGCGCGCCTACGGCCTCGGCATCTCCGACGACAAGCAGGGCGTCGCGGTGATCCTGCATGCCGTGGCTATGTTGAAGGCCATGAATTTCCGCGACTACGGCGCGCTGACGGTTCTCATCAACGGCGACGAGGAGGTGAGCTCGCCGGGTTCGCGCGCGACCTTGACGAAGTTGGGCGCGGAGCATGACGCCGTCTTTTCGTTCGAAGCTTCGCTTGTTGAGTCCGATCGCGTCGCGCTGTCGACGGCCGGCATCGCGGCGGTGATCCTGACCGTCGAAGGACGCGCCTCGCACGCGGGCATGGCGCCCGAGAGGGGCCGCAACGCGCTCTATGAACTCGCGCACCAGATCATGCAGATGCGCGATCTCTCCGATCCCGAGACGGGCGTGAAAATGAACTGGACGCTCGCCAGCGCCGGCTCGGTGCGCAACGTCATTCCCGCGCAGGCGACGGCATCGGCCGACGTGCGCGTGTTGCGCGTCGCCGATTACGACGGCATCGAGAAGAAGGTGCGCGAGCGCATCGCCAACAAGCTCATTCCCGACACCAGGGTCGAGATGCAGTTCGAGCGTCGCCGCCCGCCTCTGGAATTCAAGGGCGTGCAGAAGAACATGGCGGCGCAATTGCAAATGATCTATCGCGAGATCGACTTGCGGCTTGAGGTCAGCGAGGTGGCGGAAGGCGGCGGCACGGACGCGGCTTTCGCGGGGCTGCGCAGCCGGGTGCCGGTGATCGAGCGCATGGGCGTGCGCGGCTTCGGCGCGCATTCCAACAACGCGGAATATATCGATGCCGATTCGATCGAACCGCGGCTCTACCTCGCCGCGCGCGCGGTGATGGACGTGGCGCAGGGCAAGTCCAGATGAAACGACACAGGTGAAGCGACACAGGTGAAGCGACGCGGAGCGGATGAGGAACTTGCGGCGTAAATGTCGCCAGCGGAACGCCGCGGACGACGGTTGCGTCGGCATCTGAACCGCCGCAAAATGGGCCACAATCGGGAGGAAACAAAATGATCCGCGCGCGCACCGCGCTTTTCGCCCTCGCCGTCTTCGCCGCCCCCGCCAGCGCGCAGACAAACGTCAGCGTCGGCATCACCAATGTCGTCGCCGATGTCGGGCACTTCGTCGCGCACAAACGCGGTTACTTTGCCGCCGAGGGACTCGACGTGAACTTCGTGCCCTTCGACGCGGCGGCGCGGATGATCGCGCCCATGGCCTCGGGCGAACTCGATGTCGGCGGCGGCGGCATCGCGGCGGGATTGTTCAACGCGGTGGCGCGCGGCGTCGGGTTGAAAATCGTCGCGGACAAAAGCACCTCGGCGCCCGGCCTTGGCACCGGCGCGCTGATGGTGCGCAGGGAGCTTGTCGACAACGGCCGCTACAAGAGCGTGAAGGATATGAAAGGCTGGAAGCTCGCCATTCCCGCCTCGGGCACCGGCACCAGCACGTCGCTGGAGAACCTTTTCAACGCCGCGGGCTTTGCGCTGCGGGACATGGACGTCGTCTATCTCTCGTTCCCGCAGATGGTCACGGCGCTGGAAAACAAGGCCGTCGACGCCGCCTTCCTCACCGAGCCTGGCGTGACGGCCGCCGAGACGCGCGGGGTCGCGCGGCGCGTCGCCAGCGACGACGAGATGTTTCCGGACCACCAGATCGCGGTGACGTTGAACTCGGAAAAGTTCCTCAAAACCAACCGCGCCGCCGCCGTGCGCTTCATGCGGGCCTTTTTGCGGGGAACGCGCGACTACACGGATGCGGTAAAGGACGGCAAACTCGTCGGGCCGGGCGCGGAGGAGATTATCGCCATCCTCACCCAGTACAGCCTCATCAAGGACGCCGCGGTCTACCGCAATATCCGCGTCAATTATTGCGATCCCGACGGCAAACTCAACATCGAAAGCCTGGAAAAGGACCTCGCCTATTTCCGCTCGCGGAATCTGATCGAGGGCAAGGTTGCGGTGAGCGACGCGATCGATATATCCATCGCGGTTGAGGCCGTGCGAGGCATCGGCCCCTACGCGCGCAAGAACTAGAGGTTTCCATGCTTTCGGCACATGAGAACGAGCTTCTGACCCGCGTCGGCGCCGGCGCGCCGATGGGCGCGCTGATGCGCCGCTACTGGATTCCCGCCGCCTTCTCGCATCAGATCGAAAAGCCGGATTCCGCGCCCGTGCGCGTGAAGCTTCTCGGCGAAAAGCTCGTCGCGTTTCGCGATTCAAAGGGCCGCGTCGGCCTCGTGGACGAGCGTTGTCCGCACCGCACGGCTTCAATGTATTTTGGCCGCAACGAAGAATGCGGACTGCGCTGCGTCTACCACGGCTGGAAATTCGACGTCGACGGCGATTGCGTGGACCTGCCGAGCGAGCCGCCGGATTCGACCTTGCAACGCAAGGTGAAAATCAAGGCTTATCCCTGCCTTGAGCGCGGCGGCGTCGTGTGGACCTACATGGGCCCCGCCGAATTAAAGCCGGAGTTTCCCGACCTCGAATGGACGCGGCTGCCCGCCTCGCATCGCTACGTCTCGCGCCATGTGCAGGAATGCAACTGGCTGCAAGGTTTCGAGGGCGGCTTCGACACGAGCCATCTCTCCTTCCTGCACGCCGGCACGGCGGATCATTCGGTTTCGAGCGTGCCCTCCCGTTACGAAGTCGCGCCCACGGATTTTGGCTTCATCGCCGGCACGGGCCGCGATCTGCCCGGCGGCGAGGTCAACTGGACCGCGAACGTCATGTTGATGCCGTTTCACAAGATTATCGCCTCGCAGCCGGCCGGCGCGCATGTGTGGGTGCCCATGGACGACGAGAACACAATGCTCTACAGCGTGGACTTTCATCCCGCGCGCCCGCTGAACGAAGAGGAACTGCGGCGCTCCAAAGATTATCGCGGCATCCACACGCGCAACATTCCCGGCACCGATTACGCCGTCGCCAACAAGAGCAACGACTATCTCATTGACCGGGCGTTGCAGGCGAGCGGGGCCTCCTACACCGGCTTGAAAGGCCTTGGCGTGCAGGATTGCGGCATTCAGGAGAGCATGGGGCCGATCGCCGACCGCACCGTTGAACATCTGGGAGTCAGCGACACCGCCATCATCAAGATTCGCCGCGTCATGTTGCAGACGTTGAAAGACATGGCGGATGGCAAGCCGCTGCCGGGCCTCGATCCCGCCGGCTGGCGCGTGCGCTCCGCGCGGTTCAAGACGGCGGACGGCGTGAAATTCGCCGATAAGATGGACGCGCATGTGCGCATCGACAGGCCGACGGCGGCTGAATAATTTGCAAACCTTTGAAGGAATATCGCATGAATGGAGCCGGCGTCGTTGCTGAAATTCTCAAGCGCGAGGGAACCGGGTTTCTCTCCGCCTATCCGCGCAATCCTTTGATAGAGGCTTGCGCCGACATCGACATTCGTCCCATTTTCTGCCGGCAGGAGCGCGTCGGCGTCGGCATCGCCGACGGCTATTCGCGCGTCAAGAAGGGCCGCAGGAACGGCGTCTTCGCCGCGCAGCACGGCCCGGGCATCGAGAACGCCTACGCGGGCGTCGCGCAAGCCTACGCCGAAAACGTGCCGGTGCTGATCATCCCCGCCGCGCACGCCTTGTCGCGCCAATACGCGCGGCCCATGTACCGCGCCAGCGAGTCGATGAGGAGCGTCACGAAATACGCGGCGCTCGCGCACGATGTTCAGGAATTGCCCATGCTGATGCGCCGCGCTTTTCAGGCCCTGCGCAGCGGCCGCGGCGGTCCCGTTCTGATCGAAATTCCCGACGAGGTCTTCGAGGCCGAATTCAAGGGCGGTCTCGATTACAAGGCGGTGCCCATGCAGCGCTCGGCGCCCGATCCCGACGCGGTGAAAAACGCGGCGCGCATGCTGCTCGCCGCCAAACATCCGTTGCTGTGGGCCGGGCAGGGCGTGCTTTACGCCGACGCCGGCGAGAAGCTGGCCATGCTCGCCGAAATGATCCCCGCGCCCGTCGCATGCACCAATCCAGGCAAGAGCGCGATCGCCGATTCCCATCCCCTCGCGCTCGGCGGCTCCACGCGTTCGCGCTCGAAGCAATATACCGAATTCATGCGCCGCGCCGACGTGATGCTGGCGATCGGCTCAAGCCTGACGCGCACGCCCTTCGGCCCCACGGTGCCCGCCGACAAGACGATCATTCACTCGACGAACGAGCCGAGCGAGATCAACAAGGACTACAGCGTCGCCGAATCTCTCATCGGCGACGCGAGCCTCGTGCTTGACGCGTTGATCGCGGAAGTGGCGAAACAAAAGGGCAGGGGCGGCCACAACACGCTCGCCGACCTCAAAAGTGAAATCGCCTCGATCAAGAAGGAATGGCTCGCCGAATGGGCGCCGCAACTGAATTCCGACGAAACGCCCATCAACCAATACCGCGTCATCCGCGACATGCTTCAGACGCTTGACCGCGACAAGTGCATCGTCACCCATGACTCGGGCTCGCCGCGCGAGCAATTGCTGCCGTTCTGGGAGACCACGAAAGCGGGAGGCTACATCGGCTGGGGCAAGTCCACGCAACTCGGCTACGGCCTCGGACTCGTCATCGGCGCCAAGCTCGCCGCGCCCGACAAACTCTGCGTCAACATCATGGGCGACGCCTCGTTTGGCATGACCGGCATGGACATCGAGACCGCCGCGCGCAACCGGATCGGCGTTCTCACGGTTGTGTTCAACAATCAGGTTATGGCGGCGGAGCGCAAAGTGCTGGACCGCGTCGCGACGAAATACAACGTGCTCGACATCGGCGGCGATTATTCGAAGGTGGCCGAGGGCCTCAACGTCGCTTCCACGCGCGTGTCGGAGCCGTCAAAAATCGTCGGCGCGCTGCAGGAAGCGGTTCGCGTGACGGATGGCGGCGATCCCTTCCTGCTCGAAATCGTCGCCAAGGAAGGCTACGATTTCTCGCGCTACGAACTGGCGGGCCTGTAGGCGCCGCGCGGGCGGACGCGCCGCCTGAACCCGGCCCGGCCTATCTCGCGTCGGACCGCCAGAAAGACGCGCGTTTTTCCGCGCCGCGCACGATTTCATTCAACGCGATCGCCATGGCCGCGAGGATAAACACCAGCGCCAGCAGCGCCGCTGGATTGAAGGTTTCCGCGAACAGTTTTGTGTATTGTCCGACGCCGCCGGACGAAACGTAAAGCTCCGCCAGCAGCACGCCCAGCAGGCAGCCCGACATGCCGAGCCGCATGCCCGCGAACAGGCTCGGCGTCACATGCGGCAGCACAACCCGGTAAAACATCTGCCAGCGGCTCGCGCCCATGGAGCGGGCGGCGCGCAGATGCGCGTCTTCAACGCTTTGCACGCCGGCGACGACGTTGAGGATGATCGGAAAGATTCCATGCGTCACGCCAAACGCGATTTTCGCGGCGGGTCCGATGCCGAAATACAAAATGAACAACGGCAGGATTGTCACCTGCGGGATGGAATAGGCGAGCAGAATCAGCGGCAGCGCGCTGCGCAGGGTGAATTTGTGCAGACCCACGGGCAGCCCGATCGCGACGCCCGCGACGAGCGCGACCGCGAAGGACGCCACGAGTTCGAAGAAGGAGACCGTCAGCGCCCATACGATGGCGCGGTCGCCGAGTACGTCGGGAAACGCGCGCAGAATTCCCGAGGGCGGACTGATGAAATCACGGTCGAGGACGGTGTGGCCGGCGATTTCCCAAAGCAGGAACGCGACGGCGATCACGCCAAGGCGCGTCAGACGCGGATGGGCCTGCGCAAGCGGGAGCACGCGGGCTTTCATGCGGCCTCCGGGACGCGGCTGAAGCGCCGTTCAAGCGCGCTGAGGCCGAAGTTCAGAGCCAGGGATATCAGCGCGACGAACAGGATATAGGCGAACATCTCCGCCGTGTGCATGCCCTCGCCGAGCGTCGCGATGCGGTTGCCGAGGCCCATCAGGCTGGCGATCATCTCGGAGCCGATGATCGACAGAAAGCAGATGATGCAGCCCACGCGCAGCCCCGTGACAATGACCGGCAGCGCCGCCGGCAGCAGCACGCGCCAAAACATCTGCGCTCGATCGGCGCCCATGGAGCGAGCGACGGACACATAGCGCTGCTCGACGTTGCGCACGCCCGAAAGGGTGTTGAGCGCGATGGGAAAGAACGCGTAGGTCGCGCCGAAGGCGATCTTCGAGGAGGAGCCGATGCCGAAATACAGAATGAACAGAGGCAGGAAGACGATCAGTGGAACGGCGAAAAGCCCGGCGAGCAAGGGCTCGAACACGATGACGCCGAGCCTCGAGCGGCCAATGCAATAGCCAGTCATAAGTCCAGCGAGAGCGGCAAGCGCAAATCCCGCCAGAAGTTCCAGCAGCGTCGTCCAGAAATGCGGCCAGATGGCTCCGGTTTCGACTATGCGGGAGAGGCGCAACGCCACATTTCGCAAACTCGGCAGCAGCACGGGGCTGACAATCTTGTGTTCGCCGATGTAATCCCACGCGGCGAACAGCGCGACAATGGCGCCGGCCTGAATCGCGGCGACGCGCCACCTGGAGACGACGCCCTCCATCTCTAGGCGCCCGCGGCTTGCGGCCGCGCGCGCCGCGCCGCGGCGCCCACCATGCCGCCGATGGTTTTCTCCACTTCCCCGCGCAGCAGCGTGTAAAGCTCGTTGCGCAGCGCGCCATTGCGCGGCGTGGCCATGAAGGGGGGATCGCGGGGATGCGGCGCGTTGACCTCGATGAAGGTTTTGACCGCGGCCGGCCGCGCGG
>JANYDZ010000030.1 GCA_025363375.1 Hyphomicrobiales bacterium | reverse complement strand
GGCTTAGAATACCCCGCCCGCCGCCGCGCGGAAACATTTTTATGGCACAATTTTAGGGCGGCCGCTCGCGGTCTTTTGGAAATTTGGCGCCACCCTCGACGAATTGATCAGGCTGGCGCGGCTGATCGTTCTTGACCGGCGGCCAACGCGCGGATAGCCCATGGTTGCTGTTTGGGGTGCCCACTACGACGCCCCGCAAATAGCCGCGTCGGATCTTTGGACACCGGCGTCGGCCAACAAATTACACCAGGAGCATCGAGCATGGCGATGGACATAGTCATCACGGGCGCGGCCCGCACGGCGGTTGGTTCTTTCAACGGCGCCTTCGGCGCCATGCCGGCGCATGAACTTGGCGCAATCGCCATCACGGCGGCGCTTGAACGCTCGAAAGTCGCGGCAGATGAAGTCGATGAGGTCATCCTGGGACAGATTCTTCAGGCCGGCCAGGGCCAGAACCCGGCGCGTCAGGCGGCCATGAAGGCCGGCGTCCCCCAGGAAAAGACCGCCTGGGGGCTGAACCAGCTCTGCGGCTCAGGTCTGCGCGCCGTGGCGCTTGGCATGCAGCAGATCGCCAATGGCGACGCCTCGATCATCGTGGCGGGCGGTCAGGAATCCATGTCGCTGGCGCCGCATGCGGCCTACCTGCGCGCCGGCCAGAAAATGGGCGATCTCAAATTTGTCGACACCATGATCAAGGACGGCCTGATGGACGCCTTCAATGGCTACCATATGGGCAACACAGCGGAGAATGTCGCCGCCAAATGGCAGATCAGCCGGGACGAACAGGACCGTTTCGCCCTGGGCTCCCAGAACAAGGCCGAAGCCGCGCAAAAGGCGGGGCGCTTCAAGGACGAAATCGCGCCCGTCACCGTCTCCACCCGCAAGGGCGACGTGGTCGTCGACGCCGACGAATACATTCGCCACGGCGCCACGCTTGAATCGCTCGCCAAGCTCCGGCCCGCCTTCTCGAAGGATGGCAGCGTCACGGCGGGCAATGCTTCCGGCATCAACGACGGCGCCGCCGCGATTGTTGTCATGAGCGGCGATGAAGCCAAACGGCGCGGGTTGCAGCCGCTCGCCCGCATTGTCTCCTGGGCAACCGCCGGCGTCGATCCCGCCGTCATGGGCTCCGGCCCAATTCCCGCCTCGCGCAAGGCGCTGGAAAAAGCCGGCTGGAAGGTGAAGGATGTCGATCTCGTCGAAGCCAACGAGGCCTTCGCCGCGCAAGCGCTCGCCGTGAACAAGGACATGGGCTGGGACCCGTCCATCGTCAACGTCAACGGCGGCGCCAACGCCATCGGCCACCCGGTTGGCGCCTCGGGCGCCCGCGTGCTCACGACGCTGCTGTACGAGATGCAGCGGCGCGGCGCGAGGAAGGGACTGGCGACCCTGTGCATCGGCGGCGGCATGGGCATCGCCATGTGCGTTGAAAGATAAGCGCGCCGCATTGCCCGGCGTCGCCCGCACGGAGAGTCCGACACATGGACGGCGTCCCGGCGCGCGGTTTTTAAAATGCTTGCGCTTAAGCCTGTTGACAAGCTCAAGCGCGAGCGGATCGCGAAATTTATGGATAGATAAAATCTAATACAACATCGTCGCTGTTTGTAAGAAGATTTAAGGCAATATGCTCCCATCGGCGTTGGCCGACCTTTTTTGGCTCAGGGGGCCTTCATGAATTGCGCGCGCATCTGGGCTGTCCGCGCTGGCGGCAACGGGCAAGGCGAGTCTATTTTTCTCGATCGCAATCAGATCGCCCTCAACTTCGTTGAAGCGGTCGCGGACGTCAGCGATTTGCCCGCGACCCGAACCGCGTTCAAGGAAATGTTTGGCCAATCGAGCGACGCCAAACCATCCGCCATCCCGATCCAGGCGGGCCAGTTGTATCGCTTCGTACATGAACTGAGCATCGGCGATTTCGTCATCTATCCCCGGCGCGCCGACCGTTCCCTGCATTGGGGAGAGATCACCGGCCCCTATGTCTTTGATCCCGGGGACTCGATCGAATTCGCGCACCGCCGCGCCGTGCGCTGGATCGCCAAAAAGAGCCGGGATGTTTTCTCGCAGGGCGCCCTTTATGAACTCGGTTCAACATTGACGCTGTTTGAGGTGAAGTCCTTCGCCGGCGAGTTCCGGCAAAAGTTCGAGTCGGCCGACGCCAGGACCGAGACGACATCAGTGACTTTCGACGACGAGAGCGAAGGCGGCATTTTTCGCGACATAACGGAAAGCACGCGCGACTTCATCGCGAAGAAAATCAAGACGGACCTGAAGGGCTTCCCGTTTGAGCCCTTCATGGCCGACCTGTTCCGCGCCATGGGCTATCAGGCGCACGCGACCCGCAGCGTGCGCGACGACGGCGTCGACATCATCGCCCACCGCGACGAACTGGGCATCGAGCCGCCGATCCTGAAAATCCAGGTGAAGGTCGTCGACGCCAATATCAGCGCCGATTGCGTCAAGGCCTTCTACGCCATGGTGCAGGAGCGCGACGTCGGAATTTTCGTGACGACCGGCGGCTATTCGTCGAGCGCCACGAATTTCGCCCGCACAAAGGGCAACCTGAAATTGATGGGCGGCGCCGAACTCGTCGAACTCATTCAGAAATACTACGACAACCTCGATCTCAAGTACCGCAAGCAGATTCCCTTGCGGCGCGTGCTGGTGCCGGATGTGCAGCTGGCCTTGTAAGCAAAGCGTTTTCAAGCGAAACGAAGCTGGTCCGCGTTGAGAAACGCGTCAAGACAACGGTTCCGGCTCACATGAATTCGGTCCGCAAATCGATCGTGTCGCGCGCGCCGACGTTGTCGTAGTTCTTGTCCAGCCAGGCCTTCGCCGCCGCCCTTCCGATATCGCGCAACGTCGTCAGCGTCGCCCATGACGAATCGAATTTCGAGGCTGCCGTGAACGATTTCAGGGGTTCGGCGCCGTCGATGCGGTGCGCGAAGACGCGCATGTATTTTTCCTTCGGCAATTGGCCGCTGTCGACGAGCCTTTGCACGAATTCCACGGCGCGCATCTCCCGCATCAGCGACGAGTTGAAGCTGATTTCGTTGACCCGGTCCTGAATATCGCGCGCCGTGCGCGGCGTTTCGAGACGCTCGGTCGGATTGACCTGCACGATCACGACATCCGGGCACGCGGTCTCGTAAAACAGCGGAAACAGCGCGGGATTGCCCATGAAGCCGCCGTCCCAGTAGGGCGTCCCGTCGATCTCGACGGCGCGAAACAGATTGGGCAGGCACGCCGAGGCCATGATGTGGTCCGCGGTGAGCTGCTCGCGGTTGAAAATGGCGATCTTGCCGGTGCGCACGTTGGTCGCCGCCACGAAGATCTTGATGTGTTCGCAGGCGCGCACTTTCTGGAAGTCGATCATCTTGCGCAGCACGTCGCGCAACGGATTCATGTCGAGGGGATTGAAGTCGTAGGGCGACGCGTAGTGCGTGACGAAATCCATCATGAGATAGGCCGGCGACCCATCGAACCCCCACGGCTTCAAAACCGTCTCGAACAATTTGCGCTGCCATGGCTGCATCGCGCTTTCCGAACTGACTTGCGACCAGAAGGATTCGAGCCGCGCCCGCGCGCCCTCGCGTCCATTTTCAAGGTAGCCTTCGGCGTAAACGGCGGCGTTCATCGCGCCGGCGCTGGTGCCCGTGATCGCCTCGATGTCCAGGCGGCCATCCTCGAGGATCATGTCGAGCACGCCCCATGTAAAGGCGCCGTGCGAACCCCCGCCTTGCAGGGCGAGGTTCACTTTCTTGCGGCCGTCCCAGTCGACCGCCTTGCGTTTCGCGGACGCGCGGCGCGGGGCGCGGCTCATGCCGCGGTCCATCCGCCGTCCATCGAGATATTCGCCCCCGTCACCTGCGCGGCGGCGTCCGAACAAAGCCAGAGCGCCAGCGACGCCACCTGATCGACCGTGACGAATTGCTTGGTCGGCTGCGCCGCCAGCAGCACGTCGTGGATGACTTGCTCCTTCGTGAGATTGCGCGCTTTCATCGTGTCGGGAATCTGCTTTTCGACGAGCGGCGTCCATACATAGCCCGGAGAAATGCAGTTCGACGTGATGCCAAAAGTCGCCCCCTCCAGCGCGACCGTCTTGTTGAGGCCGTCAAGGCCGTGCTTGGCGGTGACATAAGCGGACTTGAAGGGCGAAGCGGCTTTGGAATGGGCGGACGCGGTATTGATGATGCGCCCCCAATTGCGAGCCTTCATCCCGGGAAAGGCCGCCCGTATGGCGTGAAACGCCGCCGACATGTTGATGGCGATGATCTGGTCCCATTTCTCGATCGGAAAATCCTCGATGGGCGACACAAACTGGACGCCCGCGTTGTTGACGAGAATGTCCACCGAGCCGAACTTCGTCTCGGCCTCCTTGATCATGGCGGCGATATCCGCCGCCTTTGTCATGTCCGCGCCGCTGTAGGCGCAGGTCACGCCAAAATCCTTTTCGATGGCGGCGCGTTCCGTCTCGATGGCGGCGGCGTCGCCAAATCCGTTGATGACGATATTGGCGCCCTCGCCGGCCAAAGCCCGGGCGATGCACAGGCCAATTCCGCTGGTCGACCCTGTAACGACGGCGGTGCGCGATTTAAGGCTCATGGGTAGGCTCCTGGGGATGCTCCGGACACGGCGCGGGATGCGCCAGGCCGCTTATACCGCGTCGCACAATAAATTGCGAATTTTCATCAAACGATCCGGGTCGCGCTTGCTTGTCGGTCTTCCGCGAATTCCGGATTGGCCCGACCACGATTCCGCCCCGAAGGCGCGTACCGCCGCCGGGTGAATTGACGCGGAAGCCGCCATTAGCGCCCGCGGCCAAAACAGCTTATGATGCCGCATGGATTCTTCACGCGGCGCCTTGCTGACCAAAGGCCACGCGCACGGCTTGCAACCCGGGCGCGACCATTCCCATTGCGCGCACAATCCCCATCGCGCCGGCGGTGGCCAGGGCTTGGCGCTCACCCCTTCCCGCCGGCGTATTCTGGACGAGTTGTGCCTGGCGGGCCGCCCCGTTGGGGCCTATGAAATGATCGACCGGATGGCGAGCGCGACCGGCAAGCGCCCCGCCCCCATTTCCGTCTACCGCGCGCTCGATTTCCTCGTCGACAACGGCCTCGTCCACCGCCTCGCCTCACGCAACGCCTTTCTGGCCTGCGCCCACGGCCACAGCGCGCATGACCCGATCGTCTTCCTCATTTGCGACGTTTGCGGTTCCGTGCGCGAGGAAACCTCCGCCGGAATAAGCGCCAGCCTCGCCGCGCTGGCCGGCCAGGCCGGCTTTGCCTCGCGCGCCCATGTGATCGAGCTCGCGGGCCAATGCGCCGGTTGCAGAGCCGCTTGACCGCGCGCCCGCCAAACGTCACTTCTCCAGCATGAGTTCCCGCCCGGCAAAGCCCATGACTTATGCGCCCATGACAACCGCCGTTCCTCTCCCGCAAGTGGCGGATGCTTCCGGCCCGGCCAAACGCCATCGTACCGTTGGCGTGAGGGTCGGTTCCGGCAAAGGCGCCGTGCTGGTCGGCGGCGGCGCGCCGATCGTCGTGCAATCCATGACCAACACGGATACCGCCGACATCGAAGCCACCGTGCGGCAATGCGCCGCGCTCGCGCGCGCCGGATCGGAAATCGTGCGGATCACCGTCGATCGCGAGGAAGCCGCCGCCGCCGTGCCGCACATTCGCGACCGCCTCGCGAAAATGGGCGTCGTCGCGCCCCTCGTCGGCGATTTCCACTACAACGGCCACACGCTGCTCGCCAATCATCCCGCCTGCGCCGAAGCCCTCGATAAATACCGCGTCAACCCCGGCAATGTCGGCTTTCGCGACAAGAAGGACAGCCAGTTCTCCGCCATCGTCGAACAGGCCATTCGTCACGGCAAAGCCGTGCGCATCGGCGCCAACTGGGGCTCGCTCGATCAGGAATTGCTCACTGCGCTGATGGACGCGAACGCCAAATCCAGGACGCCGCTCGCCGCCGACGCGGTGACGCGCGAGGCCATGGCGCGCTCGGCGATATGGTCGGCCGAGCGCGCGGAGGAAATTGGTCTGGCGCGCGACCGCATTATCCTCTCCGCCAAAGTCTCCGCCGTGCAGGAGTTGATCGCCGTCTATCGGATGCTGGCGGCGCGCTGCGATTACGCCCTGCACCTGGGCCTCACCGAAGCCGGCATGGGCTCGAAAGGCGTCGTCGCCTCCTCCGCCGCCATGGGGGTGCTGCTGCAACAGGGCATCGGCGACACCATCCGCGTGTCGCTGACGCCGGAGCCCGGCGGCGACCGCACGGTGGAAGTGACCGTCGCGCAGGAACTTCTGCAAACCATGGGCTTTCGCACCTTCGCGCCGCTCGTCGCCGCGTGTCCGGGCTGCGGGCGCACGACGTCCACCGTGTTTCAGGAACTCGCGCGCGACATTCAAAACCATATTCGCGACGAAATGCCCGCGTGGAAATCGCGCTATCCCGGCGTTGAGAACCTTAATGTCGCGGTCATGGGCTGCATCGTCAACGGCCCCGGCGAATCCAAACACGCCGACATCGGCATATCCCTGCCCGGCACAGGCGAGACGCCCGCGGCGCCGGTCTTCATCGACGGCAAGAAGGCGGTAACCCTGCGCGGCGCCGGCATCGCCGACGCATTCAAGGCGCTCGTCGGCGAATACATCGAAAAGCGCTTCGGCGCCGGCGCGGCGCGGTAATCCCCGGCGCTTACCGGCAATGCTGCCCGCCGCCGCCGATTTCAAAGCAACGTTGCGTTTCCACCGCGGGCTCAGGCGTTGCCCCAAGCGCCGCCTTGACGGACTCGCTGTTTGCGGCCCTGATTTCGACGCGCCCGGAAAAATCGGGCGATTCCAGAGTTTTGATGGCTGTGCCAAACAGCGCTCCCGCCGCAAAAGACACAACGATGGCGATCGCCATGCTGTTCATCGCAAGTCTCCCTGGGTTGGTTCAGCCAGACGCGCAATCGCAAGCAACATCAGCTTTCGCGGGCAATTTACGCTCGTCTTCGTTCGCGTAAATCTGTCGAATCCAACTGACGTGGATCGCCACGCGCCCGGTCGGCGGCGCGTTGTCCGCAATTCCTTGCCGACGCGGGCTGATCAACAAGGCAGATATTCAAAGCTGACTTCGTTCCGGGCAATTCGCACGCCCTCGCGCTGGCGTGTTTCAATTCAAAATTTGCTATAAGGCGCAAAGCGCGCCGCTGGCGGCAAAAGACGGGATTGAGGAAACATGGCGACGAACATCCTTCCGGCGCGCGCCTGTAGCGCGCTCTTTATGCTAGGCGCGTCGCTCATGGCGATCCCGGCGCAAGCGCAAACCTTTCCCTCAAGACAGATGAACATCATCGTCGGCACGGCCCCCGGCGATCCCGGCGACATCGTCGCGCGCATGATTCAAAACCGCATGGTCGAGCGCCTCGGACAACCCTGGATCGTCGACAATCGTCCCGCCGCTTCCGCGAAGGCGGCGGCGCAATTTGTCGCGCGCGCGGCGCCCGACGGCCACACGCTGCTCGTCACCCTCTCCGCCCACGCGGTCAATCCGTCGGGCACAACCGAACTGCCCTACGACACGGCGCGCGATTTCGCGGGCGTGACCATGGTGGCGCGCCAGCCCCTCATCCTCGCCGTGCATCCCTCCGTCAAAGGCGCTAATCTCAAGGAGTTTATCGAGGCCGCGCGCGCCAATCCCGCCGCCAGGCTCGCCTATTCCTCGCCGGGCATCGGCACGTTGAGCTTTCTCGTCGGCGAACAAATTGTTCGCCGCGGCGGATTTGAAATGGCGCATGTGCCCTTCCGCGGCGGCGGTCCGGCCACGCAAGCCCTGCTCGCCAACGAAGTGCAGTTCTGCGCGCTGATTCCCGCCATTCTCCTGCCGCACGTCAAATCCGGGGCCCTCCGCGCCCTCGCCGTCACCTCCGAAACGCGCATGCCCGAATTGCCGGATGTGCCGACGCTCAGGGAACTGGGTTTCGACATTCCTCCCATCTACAACTGGATCGGCTTCTTCGCGCCCGGCGCGACCCCGCCCGCCGTGATCAACCGCCTCAACGCGGAAATCACCAGCGCGCTGAAGGAACCGGCGATGGTCCAATGGTTCGCCGACACGGGCTTTCAATCCGTGGCTTCCTCGCCCGCCGATCTCGACCTTTTCGTCGTCGGCGAGATCGCTCGCTGGAAGAAATTCACCCGCGAGTACAACGTGCGCTTTGAATGAGCCCGCGCAAGGGACTTTTCAGCGCGCCCGGCGCCCTGTAGAAAATCGCCACGCGGATTCACAAACGACAAGGTGGGAACATGAGCGCTACCGGCATGCAGGGACACGAGTTCGATTTTGAAAAATTCCGCCTGCGCAAATTCGTCGACCGCCTGATCGATCTCGACGAGGTCGAGGTCCGCGCCGACCCGGTTCCCCTGACCCAGCTCAGCGAAATCATCGAGAACACGCAAAAGGCCGTGCTGTTCAAACAGGCGGGCCCCGAGCGGGTCGAACTGATCTCCAAGGCCGCCGGCAGCCGCAAGCGCCTGATCGCCGCCTTCGATTCCACGCCCGAAAAGGTCTACGAGGAGTTTCTCAAGCGAACCGCCAATCCGAAACTGGCCGTCGAGGTTCCCTCCAGCGAAGCGCCCGTCCATGCCGTCAAAATCACCGGCGAGGACGTCGATCTGACGAAACTGCCGTTTCATCCGCAGCACGAATTTGACGGCAGTTGCTACATCAGTTCCGGCATCGACTACGTGCTCGATCCCGTCACCGGCCGCTCCAACGTCGGCAGCCGCCGCCTTTCCGTGCGCAACCGCCGTCAGACCGGCACCAACATCACCGCGCCTTCCGACCTCAAGCGCATTTACGAAGCCTGCGCCAAACGCAGGGAGCGCCTGCCCGTCACCTTCACCATCGGTTCGCACCCGCTCGATTTCTTCGCCGCGACGACGCGCCTGCAGGGCGACGAACACCACATGGTCGCGACCATGCGCGGCGAAGCCGCGCCGCTGGTCAAGAGCCTCACCAACAACATCCTCGTGCCCGCCGACGCCGAAATCACGCTGGAAGGCTATTTCGACGAACGCGGTTATTGTGAACCCGAAGGACCCTTCGGCGAATACATGGGCTACTACGGCGCCATCCACATGGACCCCGTCTTCACCTGCACCGCCATAACCATGCGCAAGGACGTGATGCACCAGACGCTGCAGCACGGCACCGCCTTCAAGCTCGACGAGACCGACGCCGCCAGCATGACCGAGCTGCGCGTCGAGGCC
>JANYDZ010000026.1 GCA_025363375.1 Hyphomicrobiales bacterium | reverse complement strand
TTCGGCCGCGTCCTGCACATTGACGAACCGCTTGGCGCCTATCGCATGCACGGCAAAAATATTTCCATGTCGTCGGGCCGCAAAACCGTGAAGAACCTGGCCGACCATATCTATTATCAATACTGGGCCGAGAAAAACGCGGCGCGCTTCGCCGCCGAACGTTCGATCGCCTATCGCTCGGGCCGCTACGTCAAGGGCCCCTATCTCCTGCTCTGGTATCTGTGCGTCAAGGATGGCGTCTATTCGCGCTTTCCACTGCCGAAACAGGGACGCATCCTGACGGCCTTCCTGTGCATCCGCGCGTTCCTCACCTATCCCAACATCTCGACGCCGAGCCGCATCAAGAACGTAATGCTCGCGGGCGCAATCGGCCTGACGCCAAAACCGCTCCGGATGTTGTTGGAGCGCCGGCTCGTCGATTACACCGCGGGTTGAATCCGCGCGCTCATGGTTTGAACAGCGCGCGGGTGTTCCACTGACTCGAATCGACGCTGACGACCCGCTCCTTGCCGTCGAACAGCGAAGCGAGCATTCCGCCGCCGGCTTTATAGGAGAATTCGCTGATCAGGTCGCGCGCGGGAACCGTGACATTGCGCATGGGATCGAGACCCTGCGCATTCCTGACGATCTGAAAATTGTCGGGATCGACGCCTGAAAACAGCTTGATCTCGGAACTGGTCCTGCGCGCAACGCCGCGCTCGTATTTCAGGCGCAGCTGCACGCGTTCCCCGCTGGCCGCGGCGAAATCCCAATCCTCGACAATCTGCGTCGGTTGCCCTGTCGCTGAACGCGTCGCGCGCTCCATACGATGGCTCGCCGCAAATTGGTAAAGGCCGAAAGGACCCGGCGCGTCTTTCGGGTCGCTCGTCAAACCGCCGACGACCATGCGTCCGGCTATATTGGTCCCCGTCTTTTTTACGGGCACTTCAAAATAGACCAGTTGACTGGCGCTCTGCGCGGAATCGTCGGGACCCGTGATATCGACGCGATCGACGAACTGGATGCGCAGGTTGCAGTCTTTGGCGCCGCCCGACGTGGCGACATCTGTTTCCCAACCTGCCGGCAGCAGCTTTTTAATCGCGGCGTCGGCAATCTGAAAATCCAGCTGCAGCCGCACTTCCGCGCTGTGCCCGACATAAGTCTGCGCCTGCCCCGGCGAAGCTGAAGCTGTGGCGGCCGCCAGAATTGCGGCGGCGCCCGCCCGATTTATCGCGCGCATGGTCTTGCTCCCTGAAACTGCGTCCGCTTTTGCGGATCGGCAAAGCAAATGCGATGGACCTGCCGGCAACGTCAACCCGCAAATGAGCGCGTCGGCGACGTGTTCCAGCGAAAGGGTCCTGCGAAATTGTCCTGCGAAGGTTGAATTTCGCGCGTTTTTAGCCCATGTTGACAGCGACCGTTAATCCTGCGGTCCTGATGGAGCATGAAAGCGCTGACACCCACGGTTCTCAAAGAAGCTGGCAAGGCCAAGCTTCCCCCGGCCTCCGGTCCAACGGCCGAAACCGGCAAACTCGTGCGGAATGTCCTGAACAGCCTCGAAGACGCCAAGGCTGAACAGATCGTTTCCATTGATCTGCACGGAAAAACCTCGATCGCGGACATCATGTTCGTCGCCAGCGGGCGCTCGGGCGTGCATGTGGGCGCTATCGCCGAACAGGTGCTCAAATCGTGCAAGGAGGCGGGGCTCGGTTCGCCCCGCGTCGAAGGCCTGCCGCATTGCGATTGGGTTCTTGTCGATGCCGGCGATGTGATTGTTCACATTTTCCGGCCCGAAGTCCGCCAGTTCTACAATCTGGAAAAGATGTGGGGCGGCGACCGTCCGGGCGAGACGAACCTGCGCAAGGGCGAACGTATCGCGGTCTGACCCGGACTGCGGCCGTGCGCCTAATCCTCATTACGGTCGGACGGCTGAAAGCGGGACCCGAACGGGAACTCGCGGCGCGCTATATCGAGCGCGCCAGAACCGCCGCGCGCGGCGTCGGGCTCACCGGCGTCGAGACGCGGGAAATCGAGGAATCGCGGGCGCGTCGAACCGAAGAGCGCCGGGTTGCCGAGGCCCTCGCCATTCGCGCCCGGATTCCGCCGGGCGTCCGGCTTGTGTTGCTGGATGAGCGCGGCAAATCAATCGCGAGCGAGGCCTTTGCGGCGGATATCGGCAAAGCCCGGGACGCCGGAGCGCCCGCCTATGCGCTTGTGATCGGCGGACCAGACGGACTTGACGAGACGCTGGGCCTGGAGGCGGGGCTTGTTCTGGCCTTTGGCGCCATGACCTGGCCTCACCAGCTTGTGCGCATCATGGCCGCCGAGCAAATCTACCGCGCCGTGACCATTCTGGCCGGCCATCCCTATCACCGCGCGTGAGGTTTCCGCCCTTTTACCAACATTTTATCGCGGCATGGTCTATGCTGGGTTTTCGGGATTCGCTTTTTTGAGGCCGGATGGAGCATGCAGGCGCGCGTGCGATTGCTTTTCACGCTCGCACTGGGGTTTATGGCTCCGGGCGGCGCAGGCGCGCAGGCGCCTGTCGTCGAGGATTTGCGCCAGAAGCTGGATTCAAGGCAGCTTGAGTTGCATGACGCGCAGGACACGCTGAAAGCATCCGAAGCGCAGCGCAAAGCCATGGAAACCGAAATGGAGTTGCTGCGCAACGATCGGGCGCGGTTGACCGGCGCGCTGATTGAAACAACCGCGCGCGCGCGCGCCGTCGAGGAACGGATCGCCGAAAGCGAGAAGCGCCTTGGAGCCTCCCAGACGAGCGAGACGGCGATACGCCGTTCGCTGGAATCCAGACGCGGCGTGATCGCCGAAGTGCTCGCCGCCCTGCAGAGAATGGGACGCAAACCGCCGCCGGCGGTTCTGGTCAGCCCGCAGGACATGCTGCGCGCGATTCGCACATCCATGTTGCTTGGCGCGGTGATCCCGGAGCTGCGGGCGGAAACCCAGGCGCTGGCGGCCGATCTCGCCGATCTCGTGCAGGTGCGCACCGCAATCGCCGGGGAACGCGAGCTCCTGTCCCGCGATCTCACGCAAATGTCATCGGAGCGTCAACGCCTCGCGGCGCTGATGGAAACGCGGCAAAAGAGCCTTGCGGAAACCGAACAGGCTTTGCTGGCGGAGCGTGGGCGGGTCCAGGAACTGTCCCGTCAGGCAACCGACCTGAAGGACATCGTGCAGCGCATGGAGGGCGATATCGCGGCGGCCACGCGCCTTGCCGAGGCGGCCGCCAAAGCCGAAGCGGCGCGTCAGGCGGAGGCGGCGCGTGTCCCGGAAAAGCCTGTTGAACCGCACACAAAGCTTGCGCTTGGCCCATTGCGGGACAGCGCGCGGCTGGCGCCGGCCGTGCCATTCGCGGAAGCCAAAGGGCTGCTGCCAATGCCGGTGGCGGGCGTTGTCGTGAAATCCTTTGGCGCGCCGGACGGTTTCGGCGGCACGGAAAAAGGCCTTTCGATCAGCGTTCGCGCTGGCACGGCTGTTGCTTCCCCGACGGACGGCTGGGTCGAGTTCTCAGGCGTCCTGAGAAGTTACGGACAAGTCTTGATTATCAATGCGGGCAACGGCTATTATGTCTTGTTGGCGGGCATGGAGCGGATCAACGTCTCTAGGCGGCAGTTCGTCCTCGCCGGGGAGCCGGTGGGTACGATGGGCGAGGGTCCGACAAAGTTGGCGGCGACCCTTGTAACGGGAACGACGCAGCCCATACTTTATGTTGAGTTTCTGAAGGACAAGGCGTCAATCGATCCGGGCCCGTGGTGGGCAAAACCGGAACAGGAAAAGGTCCGCGGCTAATGCGCAAGGTTTCACTCGTGCTTCTCGGCGCCGCGTTCGGCGCAACCATCGTGACCTTCGGGTTGCAGACCCGTTTGCTGTCGGGCGGCGCTGCGATCGCGGCCGGTTCCGACACCTATCGAAACCTGAACCTGTTTGGCGACGTGTTTGAAAAAATCCGCTCCGACTATGTCGAAAAGCCGGATGAGCAAAAGCTTGTCGAAGCCGCGATCAACGGCATGCTGACCTCGCTCGATCCGCACTCCAGTTTCATGGACGCCAAGAGCTTCAAGGACATGCAGGTGCAAACCCGCGGCGAATTCGGCGGGCTTGGCATCGAGGTCACCCAGGAAGAAGGTTTCGTCAAGGTCGTCACGCCGATCGACGAGACGCCGGCGGCCCGCGCCGGCATTCAGCCGGGCGATCTCATCAGCGCCATCGACGGCGAATCGGTGAAGGACCTGACGCTCAACCAGGCCGTCGAAAAGATGCGCGGCCTCGTCAATACAGCCGTCAAGCTGACAATCCTGCGCGGTTCCGCCCGGGAAGCCCGCGAAGTCAGCATCACCCGGGAAATCATCAAGATTCGCTCGGTCCGCGCCCGTCCGGAGGGCGACGACATCGGCTACATCCGCATCACCCAGTTCACCGAACAGACCGCCGACGGCCTGCGCAAGGAAATGCAGAAGTTCCAGACCGATATGCCCGGCGACAAGCTGAAGGGCTATATCCTCGACCTGCGCAACAATCCCGGCGGGTTGCTCGACCAATCCATCCGGGTGTCGAACGCCTTCATGGAAAAGGGCGAAATCGTTTCGACGCGCGGCCGCAACGCCGACGAGACACAGCGTTACAACGCGCGCACGGAAGACCTCTCCAAGGGCAAACCGGTCGTTGTGCTGATCAACGGGGGCTCGGCGTCCGCGTCGGAAATCGTCGCCGGCGCCTTGCAGGACCACAAGCGCGCCACCATCATGGGAACGCGCTCCTTCGGCAAGGGTTCGGTGCAAACCATCATTCCCCTGGGCCAGAACAATGGCGCGCTGCGTCTGACCACCGCGCGCTATTACACGCCTTCGGGGCGGTCCATCCAGGCCAAGGGCATCGTTCCGGATGTCGTCGTCCTGCAGGACGTGCCGGATGAATTGAAGGGCAAGGACGAACAGAAGGGCGAGGCCTCGCTGAAAGGCCACCTGAAGAACGGCGAGGAACAGGCCGGCGGTTCGCAGGCCTATGTTCCCCTGGATGTGACCAAAGACAAGCAGTTGATCGCCGCCGCTGATTTGTTGCGCGGCAGCAAGAAGGCCGCAAATACGACGGAACCGGCCAAGCAGCCCGAAAAGGCCGCCAACTGACGCCCGACAGCTGACGCGCCCGACCTTGGAGGGCGGTTTTTAACTCGACCTGCCCGGCGTATCGCGTGACAATGCGGCGCCGGGCTTTTGATTCGCGAACCAGCATCGCCAACCGACCCGGCGTCGATGATTTTGCGTCGTCGAACCCGCCGGAAACATCCGCAACGGGGCCAGAAACGAGGTTGAACGGCTTGCCTAACGACGATCTGAACGATCCTCTTGGCTATAGTGCTGATACGCCGGTACGATCCTCAAGGGCCCTGCCGTGGCGGATGCTTGGCTTTGGCGGCCTTGCGGCCGGCGTCTGCGGCATCGCCCTGCTGACCTGGTGGAACGACACGGGGATGGGCGGCGAGCCATTTGCTGTCGCCAGGATCGAACGGCTGCCGTCGCCGCCCGCAGCGCCGCCAGCCGTTGTCCCGACAGCGGAACTGACCGGTGGCGCCGATACGACCGGAGCCATCCGGGCGCCCCTGGCGGCGCGCGCCACAGCCAGCGAAGTGGAGATGCAAAGCGGGGTTCGCGTTGTGCGACAGGGCGGCGGCGGCCCCCCCGGCGCGCTTGTCATTCAGGTTCCCGACGACTTTGGCGTTCATCTGACCGCGGCGCCGGACAAGCGTCTGGTGGAGAAAGGCCGTTTCGGCCCATTGCCGCGCATTGGCGTTGACGGGTCGCGTCCCGCGGAGGTCTACGCGCGTCCGGTGATCACATCGACAAGTCTCAGGACCAGCGCGCCGCGCATCGCCCTTGTGGTTGGCGGCATGGGTTTGAGTCAGCAGGCGACGCAAGGCGCGTCAGGCAAACTGCCCGGCGCGGTCACGCTGGCGTTTGCGCCCTATGGCGTCGATCTGGACAAGCAAGCCGCGCGCGTTCGGGAGAACGGGCACGAAACGATATTGCAGATGCCGATGGAGCCCTTCGACGCGTCCCAGAGCCCAGGTCCGCACATGCTGCAAGCGGCGGCTCCCGCCGAAGAGAATATCGAGCACCTTCACTGGCTGATGTCGCGTATGCAGGGCTACACGGGCGTCGCGGGATTTCTCGGCGCCAAATTCCTCGCCAACCCGGCCGCGCTCGCGCCGATCCTGCGCGAGACGGCGTCGCGGGGTCTATTCTATCTCGACGACGGCAGCATCGGCGCCTCCGCGAGCGGCGCGGTCGCCGCGTCCTCGGGCGTGGCCATGCTGCGAACCGACATCGTGCTTGACGCCTCGCCCAAACCCGAGGCGATCGACGCGGAACTGGGGCGGCTCGAAAAGCTGGCGCGGCAGAAAGGCTCCGCCATCGGCATGGCGACAGGCCTGCCGGCGACCGTTGAACAGATTGCCCGTTTCGCCAGAGGTCTGGAAAAACGCGGGATCGCGCTGGTTCCCCTCAGCAGCCTCGCCGCCGGCCCGCCTGCGCCGACGGCGGGCATCCGATAAATGCGAAGCGGCGGCGGCCAACAACCGATCCATTTTCAGCGGCGCAATATGACGATCTACAAGGCCGTCCTGTCATAAATCCGGCGCTCCCGCGACGCAGACTGGCCTGAACCTCGGAGATTGAAATGCCAATGTCCGCCTATCGTCCCTGCGTCGGCGTTATGCTGATCAACCGCGCCGGGCTGGTCTTTATCGGCCGGCGAAAAAACAAACGGCTCGTCGAACATGTGGCGCCGGGACACGAATGGCAGATGCCGCAAGGCGGCATCGACGAGGGCGAGGATCCTTACGCCGCCTGTCTGCGCGAGCTTTATGAAGAAACCAATGTGCGCAGCGTCGCGATGATCGCGGAGGCGCCGGATTGGTATCATTACGATTTGCCGCGCGACGTCGCGCGGAAATCCTGGAAGGGCCGCTATCAGGGCCAGCGGCAAAAATGGTTCGCGCT
>JANYDZ010000080.1 GCA_025363375.1 Hyphomicrobiales bacterium | reverse complement strand
GACTGGCGAGCGACCTCGGTCTGGACGTCATCGCCGAAGGCATCGAGACGCCCGACCAGCTCGAAGCCTTGCGCCAGCTCAAATGCCCGGAAGTGCAGGGCTATCTCCTGGGCAAACCGATGTACGAAACGGATATCGCCGCCTATCTGAAGGCCGGCCTCACCCTGGCGGCCGCGTAATTTACAGAATCCTGTCGCGAACCGCGTGTTTGACTGGCGCGCGCGCAGTCCGGAGAAGCATCTTGAAGAAGCAACTGAGCATCGCGTTCGCCGCCAATCCGCGCACCTGGCCCATCCTCGAGGGGCGCGCCGTGGCGGAAGGGCTCGAACTCATTCCGAGCGTCGTGGGCCCGTCGGAATTGTTCTGGCGGCAGCTGAAATACGCCGACTTCGACGTGGCGGAGATGTCGTTTTCCTCCTTCATCATCGCGCTGTCGAAGGGCGACGACCGCTTCGTGGGCCTGCCCATTTTCACCACGCGGCGGTTCTTTCACTCGCACATCCTTGTGCGCAAGGATTCCGGCGTCGCGAAGCCGGAGGATTTGAAAGGCAAGCGCGTCGGCGTCACCGAATACCAGCAGACCGGCGCCTTGTGGACGCGCGGCGCCCTGCAACATGAATGGGGCGTGACCGCGCGGGATTGCGAGTGGTTCATGGAGCGCACCCCGGAACTCAGCCACGGCGGCGCAACGGGTTTCAAGCCGCCCGCGGGCGTCGTGCTTCGCCAGATTCCGACCGATAAAAGCGTCGCAAGCATGATGCTGTCGGGCGAACTGCACGCGTGCGTTCATTACCGCGGGCACGCGAACATCGTGAACCGCAGCAACGTCGAACTCTCCGTCCATCCCGACATACGCCACCTGTTCGCGGATCAACTCGGCGAAGGCGTCCGCTACTGGAAAAAGACCGGCATCTTCCCGATCAACCACGGCATGGTGATCCGGCGCGAACTCGCCGAGAAATATCCGTGGATCGCCATCAATCTCATTCAGGCCTTCAACGCGGCGAACAAGATCGCCGACGCGCAGCGGATGGACCATTGCGAGTATCACATCGACACGGGCCTGCTGCCCGCGAGCGCGCGCGAAGCCCTGAAGACGACGATCGTCAAACACGGGATCGTCGCCAACCGCAAGACGCTCGAAGCGGCGGCGCTTCACTCGGTCGAGCAGGGCCTGACGGACCGCCTGATGAAGCTGGAGGAGGTCTTCGCGCCCTCCGCCATGGAGATGTAGGACCCGCGCGTCCCGCATGGGGCGCGGGGCTTTGCCTGCCGCGCCAATCCGGCGGCCGTCGGTCGCGAGAATCGGGATGTTCCTGACACCCGATCCATCTTGTTGTCGGCCCTCAATGGAAATCGAGGGGCAAGTTGCGCGCGCCTGTTTGTGAAACGGCGCCTTGCGGGCCGCCGGCGTCATGAACTTCGCGGCATTTGGCGCCCGGCGCGAAAATCCTCTAAATGCCTTCAAGGCTTCCAACCCCGGACCCACCATGACCTATCAGCATCATCCGCTTTTCCCGCCCGGCAAGGACTCGACGCCCTGGCGCAAGCTCACGTCGCAGGGCGTCAAGGTGGAGACTCTCGGCGGGCGCGAATTCATCAGCGTCGAGCGCGAGGCCATCCGGTTGCTGGCGGAGCAGGCGATGATGGACATCAACCATCTGCTGCGCCCCGGGCATCTGGCCCAGCTCGCGAAAATTCTCGACGACCCCGAAGCCTCCGGCAACGACCGTTTCGTCGCCTACGACCTGTTGAAGAACGCCAATATCGCGGCGGGCGGCGTGCTGCCCATGTGCCAGGACACCGGCACCGCCATCGTCATGGGCAAAAAGGGCCGTCTCATCTGGACCGACGGCGGCGACGAAAGCGCCATCGCGGAAGGCATCCGCGACGCCTACGAAAAGAAGAACCTGCGCTATTCGCAGCTCGCGGCCCTGTCGATGTTCGAGGAGACCAACACCAAAACAAACCTGCCCGCGCAGATCGAGATTTTCGCCGACGGCGAGGATTCCTACAAGTTCCTGTTCATGGCCAAGGGCGGCGGCTCCGCCAACAAGAGCTTTCTCTATCAGGCGACGCCCTCGCTGCTGACCCACGACCGCATGATCGCCTTTCTCAAGGAGAAGATCCTGACGCTCGGCACCGCCGCGTGCCCGCCCTATCACCTTGCCATCGTCATCGGCGGCACCTCCGCCGAGCAGACCATGAAGACGGTCAAGCTCGCCTCGACGCGCTATCTCGACGATC
>JANYDZ010000013.1 GCA_025363375.1 Hyphomicrobiales bacterium | reverse complement strand
CCCTGACGGCATTTTTTGGCGAGGTCCGGGAAACTCAACGTGTGGTTGCCGATGGTCACGGCGCCATCGCGGAAAAGGATGGTGTGCGCCGCGACGCCATATTCGGCCGCCGCGAATTCGCCCATGCGCCGTTTGATTTCGCGCGCCGCCGCCTGCGCCGCCATGCCGTTCAGATCGGAGCCGGCGCTCGCCGCCGTCGGCGACGCGTTCGGCACTTTCGCGGTGTTCGTCGCGGTGATCCTCACCCAGTGCAGGGGAATCCCGAACTCTTCCGCCACAACCTGCGCGACTTTGGTGAAAAGGCCTTGCCCCATTTCGGTGCCGCCGTGATTGAGATGCACGGAACCGTCCTGATAAACATGCACCAGCGCGCCCGCCTGGTTCATGTGGATCAGCGTGAAGGAAATGCCGAACTGCACCGGCGTGAGAGCGATGCCCCTGCGGATCAGCGGGTTGGCGGCGTTGAAGGCGCTGATCGCGGCGCGGCGGCGGCGATAGTCGCAGGTCGCCTCCAGCCGCTCGATCAGCGCCGCCAGCACGTCGCAGTCGCTCGCTTGCATGCCGTAGGGCGTCACGTCCGCGCCGGCGCGGTAGAGGTTCTGCTTGCGAACGTCGAGGGGGTCGCGGCCGGTCGCCTGCGCGACGCCGTCCATGGCGCGTTCGATGGCGAGCATGCCCTGCGGCCCGCCAAACCCGCGAAACGCGGTGGCGGAAACCGTGTTGGTGCGCAGCCTTTTGGAGGCGATCCGCGCCACCGGCAGATGGTAGGCGTTGGCGGCGTGAAACATGGCGCGATCCACAACGCCGGGGGAAAGATCGACCGAACAGCCGCAGCGCGCGTTGAGATCGACCTCGTAGGACTGGATTTTTCCGCGCGCGTCAAAACCAACCCGCCAGTCGGCGCGAAAATCGTGGCGTTTGCCGGTGGTGACGAAATCATCGTCGCGGTCGAGCCGCAGTTTGCAGGGATGTCCGGTGACCCGCGCGGCGAGCGCCGCCAGCGCGCCGGTCTGCGCCGCCTGGCTTTCCGTGCCGCCGAAAGCGCCGCCCAAGCGGCGCGTTTCCACGGTGACAAACGCGTCGGGCATGGCCAGAACCCGCGCGACGATATGCTGCAATTCCGTGGGATCCTGCGTGGAGGAATGCACGAACATTTCGCCCGCCTCGCCCGGAACGGCGAGCGCCGCCTGCCCCTCGAGATAGAAATGCTCCTGCCCGCCGATCCGCAATTGTCCTTCCAGCCGGAACGGCGCAGCCGCCAGCGCGGCGGCGGCCTCGCCGCTGCCGAATTCATAGTCGGGCAGCAAAACCGCGTTGACCGCGAGCGCGTCCTCAATGCTGAGCAGAGGCGCGCGCAAATCATATTCGACGCGCGCCAGCCGCGCGGCGCGGCGCGCTTCGTCGCGCGTGCGGGCGACGACGAGAAACAGCGCCTGCCCGTGGAAAACGACCTCCCTCCCGGCCAACAGCGGATCGTCGCCAAAGGCGGCGGACGTGTCGTTTTTGCCGGGAATGTCCGCCGCCGTCAGCACTGCGACCACGCCGGGAGCGCGGCGCGCGGGATCAAGGTCGATCGACGCGACAATTCCGCGCGCGACCGTCGCGAGCCCCGGCGCCAGATGCAGCGTCCCTTCGGGCTCGAGGATGTCGTCGATATAGGGCGCCGCGCCGCGCGCGTGCGCGCGCGCCGAATCGTGCGGGACCGCGTGGCCCACCTGTGCAAGACGTGCGTCGGACTCACGCGGCGACATGCGACAAATCCCGCAGGTTCGCGCGCGAAGCGCCGCGCGGCGCGCCGATTTCACGCAGCGCTTTGCGCAGCAGATTGCCCGCGACGCGGCGGCGGTAATCGGCGCTGGCGCGCATGTCGTCGATGGGCGCAAAATCAAGGCTCAGCGCCGCGACGGCGGCCTCGGCGCAGTCGGGTTCGTCGAGATCGATCCCCAAACAGGCGGCCTCGCACAGCGGCGCCCGCGCGGGCGTGCCGGCCATGCCGCCGAAAGCGATGCGCGCGCCGACGATTTTTCGCCCGTGAAGCGTGAAATGAAACGCGCCGAGCAACGCCGAAATATCCTCGTCGAACCGCTTGCTGATTTTATAGGCGCGGAAGGCGCTGTCCGCCGCAAGCGCGGGAACCATCACCCGGCGCAGGAATTCGCCGGGTTGACGGTTCTGGCGTCCATAGGCGATGAAAAACTCTTCCAGCGCCATGCGCCGCACATCCTCGCCGCGCCGCAATTCGATGGAAGCGCCCAGCGCGATCAGGCACGGCGCGAGATCGCCAATCGGCGAGGCGTTGGCGATGTTGCCGCCGAGCGTCCCCGAAGCCCGCACCTGCGCCGAGCCGAAGCGCCGCAGAATCTCGCCGAGGTCCTCGTGGATCGCCGCCAGCGGCCCGGCGGCCTCCGCCAACAACGCGCCGGCGCCGAGCGACAGGCCCGTCGGCGAAGACGCAATGGAATCGAAGCCGCTCAACCGGCCCAGCCAGATGATTTTTTCCGGGCTTCGCAGCGCCTTGGTGATGGTGAGTCCGACATCCGTCGCGCCCGCGATCAGCCGCGCGTCGGGATGGCGCAAACAGAGCGCGGCGAGGGAATCCTCGCACGCCGGCGCCGCGAAAAAGCCGCGCGCTTCATCGCCGACAAGAATGTCGTCGGCATCCGCAAGCGCGGCGATCGCCGCCAGGCGCGCGGGCGTGGCCGCGGCAAAGCGATCCGCCGGCGGCGCCGCGCAGGCGTCCAGCGCCGCCTCGACGATGGGTCGATAGCCCGTGCAACGGCAGAGGTTGCCGGCGAGTTGATCGCAGACCGCGCCGCGCGTCGCGGGACGCGCGCCTTCATGATAGAGCGCGAACAGGCTCATCACGATGCCCGGCGTGCAGAACCCGCATTGCGAGCCGTGTTTCTCCACCATCGCCGCCTGCACGGGATGCAGCGCGTCGCCCACGGCGAGGTCCTCGATCGTGAGCAGTTCGGCGCCGTCGATCTGGCCGAGCAGAAGAATGCAGGAATTGACCGGTCGATGCAGCAAAACGCCGTCGCGCGCCCGCGCCAGCACGATCGTACAGGCGCCGCAATCGCCCTCGGCGCAGCCTTCCTTCGTGCCCGTGGCGCGCGCGCGCAGGCGCAGCCAGTCGAGCAGGGTTTCACGCGGCGCGAAGTCGGCGATTTCGACCGGCGCGCCACGAAATATAAAACGAATGCTCGTGCGGGTCATCGCGGCTGCGTCCTCGCGCCGGCAAGAACGGCGATGTGTATGGCCGGCGTCTTGCGTCAACGGCAGCAAATCACATGCCAGCAGCGGCTGGCAAGCGCGGAGGCTTCAGGCGCCAGGGCAATCGGGTGAATCCACGCGTGACAACGCAGTGAAGTGCTGAATCTGTTGTGTTCCACTGATTCGAAAGGTGGGACACGGCCATGGACACTGCATCGGCGACGCGCGGGATCGACTTCGAAACGACGGTGTTCCTGAATCACTTCAAAGACTTGCCGGATCATCGGCAGGCCGGGAAGGTGCGCTATCCGCTTCAGGAAGTCCTGCTCCTGATGCTGACGGCGGTTCTGGGCGGGGGCGTCGCCTTCACCGAGATCGCGCGGTTTGGCGAGCGCAAGATCGACCTTCTG
>JANYDZ010000002.1 GCA_025363375.1 Hyphomicrobiales bacterium | reverse complement strand
CCGTCGAAACGGAATATCCGCGTCAGCGATGGATCGGTCATGAGCGTTTGCAGGATCGGCGCGGGATCGGCCAGACCTGTCGTCTCGACGAGCACGCGGTCGAAAGGCCCGATCTCTCCGCGCGTCCTGCGGTGGAAGGCTTCCCGCAGCGTCTCGACAAGATCGTTGCGCACCGTGCAGCAAATGCAACCGCTTTGCAGGACGATCGTATTCTCGCGCACGCTTTCAATCAAATCGTGATCGAGCGCGATCTCGCCGAATTCGTTGACGACGACCAGCGCCGTCGCCATGCCGGGATGACGCAGGATCGCGTTCAGGACCGTCGTCTTGCCGCTTCCAAGAAAGCCCGTCAGAACGTTGATCGAAATCAGACCGCTGGAGGGCACGAACATTCTCCTTCAACCGCTGAATCCGACAATCAGATGCGCGCGCGAGGATTCCGGCAGTATCTCGCCTTCGCCCTTCACCGTGATCGTATAGGTTCCGGCCTCGGCGATGAGGTCGGGCGCGATCTGCGCACGCAATTCGCTTTTCGAGACATATTGTGTCGGCAGCTCGGTCGCGTTGAAATTGAAGATGCCGCCAAATTCTCGTTTGAGCATGACTTTGTGGAACGGCCAGACGCCTTCGCCGCGCACGGTGAGCGCCACGGGCCCTTCGCCCTGCGTCACCGCGGTCGGCGAGATTTCCAGCTCCATCGGCAAGGTCTGATAGGCGTAAAACGAGGGAATTGGATTCTTGTAGCCGGTGAAACGGATGTCGATCCTCTCGCCATCCTTCACGACGATTTTGACGTTCTGGGTCGCCCAGATGTCGGCGAGCGGGTCGCCCTCGACGATCGAGAGATCGGCGATCTTGCCGACCTCGACGCTGCCGAAATCCTTGTCTTTCTTGTAGACCATGGCGGCGTTCAACGTTGCGGCCTGGATGGCGGTCATGGCGGGCACGCCCGCCTCGACATCCATCACGAGCGCCTCGTGCAGCAGAATTCCGGCCATGCCGCGCGGCGGATCGGAGCCTTCCTTCAGCAGGCCCCCGGCTTTCACGAAACGCCGGATGAACTCATTGGCCTTGTCATAGCCGATTTTCGCGCGCTCCAACTGCTCCGGCGAATACCGCTTGAAGAGCTTGCTGTAGGCGAGTTCCGTGACGGTCCGCACCGCGCCCGGCAGATTGGCGAGCGGATTGTCGAGAATGTCCGATTCACGCGCCTGGAAGCGTTTGGCGCTGGGCGAGAGCGGTCGCAGCCATTTGGCGATCGTGGGCGTCCAGCCGACGCCGTTCTCCACCATGGCCGCGATGATCCGGTCGTAGTTTTCCGGCTCGTAATAGGAGCCGGCGATTTCCTGGTCGATCAGGCCGCCGAGACGATCCTCGTGCAATTTGAACCGCGAGGGGCCGTAAAGCAGCGAACTGTTGCCGACGCCCCAGATGTGTTCGATGCCATCGACCCCGCATTTCGCCGATTCGATCGCGTCGATCGTGTGCGTCGTGACGGGCATGCCGAGGCGATGCGCTTCGGCCACGACGGCTTTCAACAGATCGAAGGGCAGAAATTCGTTGACCTTGATGATGTCGACGCCCATCGCGTGTTTGCGGGCGACGGCCTTGCGCGCCTCCTCGGGCGTGTGGACGACGATATTGCCGCGGATCGACCGCCCGTCCGGAGCGTCCGTCTCGACGCGTTCGCCGCCGATGGCGCGGCCAGCCATCCAGATGCGGGGGCCGCGGATTTTGCCCAGCTCGGTGCCGCGTTTTTGCGCCGACGCCCAGGGGCCGTCCTGAAAAATGTTGATCGAAGCGCAGGTCGTGATTCCAAGATGCAGATAAAGCTCGCCCTGGAAGTCCTCGAGATGCCCGTGTCCATCAATGAAGCCTGGCATGACCGTCAGGCCCGAGGCGTCAATGACTTCGGCGTCCGGAGGAAGGGGAGCGTTCGCGTCGCGGTCTATTCGCTCGAAGCGGCCGGCCCGGATAACAATCGTCGCGCCTTCAATGGGCGTGCGACCGGTTCCGTCGATCAGCTTGCCGCCCCTGACCACCAAAAGCTGACCGCCCGCCACGTCTTTCTCCCTTTAAATTCCACGTTCCGCCACGACCTTAGCCCAGTGTTGCAGACCGTGATAGTCGCGCCAATCGAAAATCCGCGGGCTTCGCGACGGCGTTGGTTCAACGCCCCGCGCGTCGGCGGGCTCCAGGAACAAGCGCTTGAAATCGGCCGCGCGACGACCGGCATGTTGAGCAATCCGCGAAGGCCGCGACGCAAAAGTTCGCGCTCCATCGCTTCAATCGTGGCGATGCCCCCGCCCCGCCCCCCGCCCATGATGCTCCGCCGTCTCATAATGCAGCCGCAACAAATCCATCCCGTAATCGCCGCCATTGGGCGTGCGGACGATGGTGTGGACGTGAAAGCGCTGCGGCGTCTCGTTGGTGAGCAGCACGCCCTTGTGATGATCGAACTCGATCATCACAAGGGGACTCTGGATCCGGTAGTAGAACGCGCTGGCTTCGTCGAGCCCGCCGGCCCAGCAGAAATGCGTGTCGGCGATGTGCCGTTCCACGTCGCTCATGCGGGCGGCGAGCGGACCAGGCGGCAGGAGCGCGAGATAGCGCCCGGTCAGGTCGAGCAGGGCCTGGCGCTGCCGGGGATCAAGTTCCGCGCCCGCGACCCCTTCGCAAGGGACGATGTTGTTGTCCTTGAAGGCGCCGCCAAAGCTCATGCCATCATTGCCCTGGTGGCGGCCCGGCGGCAGAGCGTTCGCGATGGTCGTGCCATGGACGATGGCTTTACGCTGCTGCGCCGGGGTGAGCCCGCGCACGAGTTCCAGCCCGAAAAACTCTTCGTCGTCGAAGGCGCGTATCCCAGCATGGGGTCCATGGTCCGCGTAGCGCGGCTCGGCGCCCATGAAGGCGGGCGTCAGCGTCATCTGCGCGCCCACGACGAAGCAGGTGAGACAGAGATGATGGCCGTATAATTGCCAGCCCCAGGGCTCGCTCGCCGAGGGCTCGCCCTGGATATGGAACTGATAGCAGAATTCGCCGAGCGCGATCGGCGCGCCCACGAGATCGCCAAGAAACCCGTTGAGCCGCATGACGTCGCGCGATCGATCATAGCCCGCGGCGCTCAGGCTGGCGCGCAGCACGGCCATCACGGCGTCGCGGACAGCCGGATTGACTTCATCGAGCCAGATTCCATAGCGCTCATAGCGCGGCACCTCGTTCACCCACATGCGGCGCGCCATCGAGTCGATCGGGTGCTCGACGGCCTTGCGTTGCGCCGGCGTAAGCTGCCCGAGCAACGCCGTGACCGCTTCCAGAATTGCCGCCGTCGGCGCCCCTTCGTCGCGCAGCGTAAAGAGACCGGGGACGATCCGACCGTCGGTCGTGACGCCCCGGAAGGGCTCGGCGCGGAGCGAGGCGAGTCTCGCCTTCCAACCTTCCGTTCGGCTTGCCGGCAGCGAATCGATGACCTCTTCATGCGTCAGCCCGGCATAGCGGGCCGCGCCCATCGGCGGAACGAAGCGATGATAGCCGGACATGGACGGATTGACCTTCTTCTCAGCGGCGGGAACCAGCGGCAAAGCTCTGTCTTTTGCACAGGAAGTCAAGGCGGTCCCGCCATCCACAGCCCCGCGCCGGGAACACGAACGGGATCTTTCGCCGCGCTCAAAAACGCCGATCACGTTGCCGGCGCCACGGCCCGTGTTGACAGACTTGCGCGCCCACCCGCAAATCGCGCGCAACGATCAAGGGAACCACGCATGCCAGCGCCGCGCCAGCGAAACCGATTTCCAATTGCCTCGCTGGCTTCGATAGCCGCGGTCGTGGTTTTGCTGTTCGCCCCGCAATCCCTCGCGCAATTCTTTGACCCCGCCCTCGTCGCCCGCGCGAAATCCGAAGGCCGCCTGGTGTTCTACACCGGCTTTTCCGGCAATCAGCTTTATGGCGCCGTCAAGAAAGGTTTTGAAGATTCCTTCGGCATTCCCGTGGACATGCTGATCGCGCGCTCCAGCGAAGTCCACGAGCGCGTCCGCGTGGAAGTCGCCTCCGGCCGCCCTGTCGCTGACGCCTTGATCCACGGGGAATCGACATCGCGGCGCCTCGCCGCCGACGGTCTCCTGCAAAAAGCAGGCGGCTTCGCCGGCGCCGCGCGTCTCGCGGTCGCGCCCAGCGCGCCCGGATACTCCCTGCCCGCCTACATGAGCGGCTACAGCCTCATGGTGAACACATCGCTTGTGAAGCCAGCGGACGAACCCAAAAGCTGGCGCGACCTTCTCGACCCCAAATGGAACGGCAAACTGCTCGGCGACGACCCGCGTGCCAACGGCGCGGGACATGTGTTGTTTTCCGTCATGGTCGAGAAATTCGGGGCGGATTTTCCGCGCGCGCTGGCGCGGCAAAACATCGTGCTGGGCCGCGATCTCGGCGTCGATCAGATGCGCGTGGCGCGCGGCGAGTTTGCGCTGCGCTTTCCCCAGTCGCTCGCCAATATGCGCGATCTCAGGGGATTGCCGCTGAAATTCATCATTCCGCAGGAAGGCCTCGTCTATGTGCGCGCCGACATCGGCATCGTCAGCGGCGCGCCGCGGCCCAACGCGGCGAGGCTCTTCATCGAATACATGCTGTCGCCGACAACGCAGGGCGTGCTGGCGAGCTACGGCCTCATTCCCGTTGTCAAAGACGCCGCCGAAGCCGCCGACCCGCAGACGCGCGACCTCGTCGCCCGCGCCAGGGCCGGTCTCATGGGCACCTCCACCGCGGAGACGCAG
>JANYDZ010000729.1 GCA_025363375.1 Hyphomicrobiales bacterium | reverse complement strand
GTCCACAACCCGGATTTCGCGACGGGCCTCGCCTCGTCGCTGCGCGCGGGCGTCGGCGCCTTGCCGGACGAAGTTCAGGGCGCGCTGGTGCTGTTGGGCGACATGCCGCGCGTTTCGCCCGCCGTGATCGACGCCCTGATCGACGCGGCGCGCGGCGCGCCGCGCGCCAAGGCGTTCATTCCCGTTGTCGCGGGACAGCGCGGCAATCCGGTGCTGATCGCGCGCGCGCTGTTTGCGAAGGTGGGCGAACTCGCTGGCGACACGGGCGCGCGGGCCTTGCTCGGCGGCGCGCGCGACGATGTGGTGGAAGTCGCCGTCGACGACGACGCGATTACATTCGACGTGGATACGCCGGAGGCGCTGAAATCCTGATCACGCGGCGCCGGCGAGGGGCGCCGGCGAGGGCGCGGCGGTTTTGACCTCGTCGTCGGGGTAAACGGGGATCGGCGGCGGCATCACGTAGTTGTTTTCGCAGATGGCGATGATCTGTTGCACCGGAACGGGACGTGAGAACATATAGCCCTGCAGTTCGTGCGCGCCGAGCGCTTGCAGGAAGCGATGCTGCTCGGGCGTTTCAATGCCCTCGGCGGTTACGGTCAGGCCCAGGGCGCGTCCCAGATGCACGACGGAGTGCACGATGATCGCGCTTTCGCCGGTGGACTCGACGGATTCGAGGAAGGAACGGTCGATCTTGATCTTGTCGAAGGCGAAACGGCGCAAGTAGATCAGCGAGGAATAGCCGGTGCCGAAATCGTCGAGGGCGAGCCGCACGCCCATGGCGCGCAGATCGATCATGGCGTTCTCCGCCTCGTCGGCGTCGTCCACGACGACGCCTTCGGTCAGCTCAAGCTCCAGGCGCGCGGGGTCGAGTCCGGTTTCCGCCAGCATGTTTTCGACGGTTTGCACGAAATTGCGGTGACGAAACTGGATCGCGGACACGTTGACCGCCACGCGAATGCCGCCCAGCAGTCTGGCGTCCTTGCAGGCCTGACGCAGAACATATTCGCCGAGCGGCAGAATCAGGCCGCGGCTTTCCGCGAGGCTGATGAATTCGCTGGGCGGCACCATGCCGCGCACCGGGTGGTTCCAGCGCACCAGCGCCTCGACGCCGACGAGCTTGCGTCCGTCGATGGACACAATGGGCTGATAATAAACGACGAGTTGATCGTTATCGATGGCAAAGCGCAGTTCCTGTTCGGTGGTCCTGCGCTGTTCGTGTTGCGCGACCATGGTCTGATTGAAAACCACGAAGCGGTTGCGGCCCGCCGTTTTGGCGCGATAGAGCGCCAGATCGGCGCAATGCATCAGGACCTCGCCGTCCCTGGCGTCGGCGGGGCCGAGCGCCATGCCGATCGAAGCGCCGACGCGCACCTGATTGTCGCCGATGTCGAAGGGTTCGCGCAAGGCGGCCAGCACGCGCCTCGCCAGTTGTTCGCTGTCGTAGAGGCTTTTCACGTTGGGTTGCAGGATGGCGAATTCGTCGCCGCCAAAGCGCGCGACCGTGTCGGTGGCGCGCAGCGTTTCCTGCATGCGCCGCGCGACCGCGACGATGACGCGGTCGCCGGCTTCGTGGCCGAAGGAATCGTTGATCTCCTTGAAGCGGTCGAGGTCGATATAGAACAAAGCCAGCGCGCCGCCCTGTTCCTCGATTTTCTCCAGTTCAATTTCGAGAATGTCGGTGAACAACAGCCGGTTCGGCAGGCCGGACAAAAGATCGTGCCCGGCAAGGCGCTTGGCTTTGGATTCGCTGTCGACGAGGCCGGTGGTGGTGCGCCAGGCCAGCAAACCCGCGAACAACGCCGCGAAACTGACAAGCATGGTGCCGATCTGTCCGACAAGGCGGTCGCCCGGCCGGTCGGCGCGCCATTCAAAAAAGGCGCGCCCGCCGGATCCCTCGACAATGGCGCTGGCGAGCCCGGCGTCGCCGCTGGGCTGCGCGACGACGCCGAGGGCTCCTATTCCGGCATTGCTGGCGATCCGGTTCAGAAACTCTGAATCAAGGCGGCGAAGACCGACCAGCGCCACCACGCGGGCGCCGTTCACGCGCGCGGCGGCGGCGTCGAGCCCGAGATCGGCGATTGCGACGATCGAAGCCGCGTAACCAACATTTTCCAGCGCGATATAGGCGCCGACGTTGGTCGTCGCCTGTTCGCTGGCTGCATCGACGCCGCCGTCGGCGAGCGCGCCGCGCAAAGCCGGTCTGGAATCGTCCCGCAGGGCCGCCAACAGGCCTTTCAGCAAAGGCGCGAACGGCTTGTAGTCCGCGGCCTGACCGAACTCCTTCAATCCTGAAACAGCGGAATTTTTGGCGATGTCGACGACAAAGACATGGGTGAATTTCCTCGCATCGGGCAGGGTCGGCCATTGGCCGTTGCGCGGGGCGGCCGCGGCCAGTCCCTCAAGTTCCCGGGTTTGCAGAAGCAATTCGCGCGCGGCCGCCGACTGCAGGGAACGGCCGTCCTCGGTTTCGGCGGCGTCGTTGTGATTGCCGCGGCCCCAGGCCAGGACGAGTACCATGGCGACAAGCGTCAGCGAGGTGACGAGCGAAATCGTCATCAGGCTTTTGGGAGAAGCCACGTCCTTGTGTTGTCTTGATGTCGCCAGACCCATTTGCCGCCTCGAACCCCTTCGCGCAATCTAGGCGGCGGTAGTTAACAGGGCGTAAGAATTTCACACGCGCCGGCGTCCGCCGCTCGGGCAGAGACGGGAACCGCTCGAATTGTCCGGGAATGCTCAACAGTACGTCATTTTGTTGCCGCGAATTTTGCTTCGGGCAAGGATTTGTTAGTCATGCAAGTCCATACGCGCACGCCCGTCTTGCCGAACCCCGGGCGGTCAGATCAGCTTCAGCCCGCGCAGGCTGGCGTGTCCTTCGCGGCCCACGATGATGTGGTCGTGAACGTTGACGCCCAACGGCTGCGCGATTGCGATGATGTCGAGCGTCATTTTCACATCGGCGGTCGAGGGCGAGGGATCTCCCGAGGGGTGATTGTGGACGAGGATCAGGGCGGTCGCGCTGACCTCCAGGGCGCGACGGACGACTTCGCGCGGATAAACGGGGGTGTGGTCCACGGTGCCTGTCCCCTGGACTTCGTCGCTGATCAGGCAATTGCGTTTGTCGAGAAACAGGATGCGGAATTCTTCCTTGTCGGCAAAGGCCATGGCCGTGCGGCAATATTCAATCACATCCTTCCATGAGGACAAGGACTGGCGTTTGGAGATCGCCCCGCGGGCAAGCCGCCGTCCGGCGGCCTCGACAATCTTGAGGTCGGCGGCGACGCTTTCGCCGATCCCGTCGACCTCCAGCAGGCGCTCCTTGCGAGCCCCGAGCACTTCGGCGAAGGAGCCGAACCTGGCGATCAGCTGCTTGGCGAGCGGTTTGGTGTCGCGGCGCGGAATCGAGCGAAACAGCACGAGTTCAAGCAGTTCGTAATCGGACACGGCCTTGTCGCCGGCTTCCAGAAACCGGTCGCGCAGGCGGTCGCGATGGCCGGCGAAGTGGGGCTCGGCGATGGTCTTGCCAACCACGGCGCTTGCGCCGCCCCCCGGCTTCACGGGGTCGGCTCCGGTCTGTGAACCGGTTGATCCAGCCCTTTGGGGGACAGGGTGAAGATTTCGACGCCGGTTTGCGTCACGCCGACCGTATGTTCGAATTGCGCCGACAGGGAGCGGTCGCGCGTCACGGCGGTCCAGCCGTCGCCGAGAATTTTGACCTGTGGACGCCCCAGATTGATCATGGGCTCGATGGTGAAAAACATTCCGGGCTGCAGCGCGACGCCTTCGCCGCGCTTGCCGTAGTGGAGAATATTCGGCTCGTCGTGGAACAATTGGCCGAGGCCATGGCCGCAGAAATCGCGCACCACGGAGCAGCGCTCACGTTCGGCGAATTCCTGAATGGCGGCGCCAATGTCGCCGGTGGTAGCGCCAGGGCGCACGGCGGCGATCCCGCGCATCAGGGATTCGTAGGTGACTTCGACGAGCCGCTCGGCGCGCCGGGCCACCTCGCCGATCAGATACATGCGGCTGGAGTCGCCGTGCCAGCCGTCGAGGACGAGGGTGACGTCGATATTGACGATATCGCCGTTGCGCAGGGGCTTGTCGTCGGGAATGCCGTGGCAGACGACGTGATTGATCGAAGTGCAAATGGACTTGCGGTAACCGCGGTAGCCGAGCGGGGCGGGATAGGCGCGGTGGTCCATGGCGAATTCGAAGGCGAGCTTGTCCAGCGCCTCCGTGGCGACGCCGGGCTTTGCGTGTTCGCTCAGCAGATCAAGCGCCTCGGCGGCGAGGCGGCCAGCCTTGCGCATCGCCTCGAAGGCTTGCGGCCCGTGCAATTTGATCTGGCCAGTCTTGCGGCCGGGCGCAAGCGCGGCGTCGATGTAGGTCATTGCGTTTCCGGGAATGCGAAAATCAACCGCCGATATATGCATGCGAAAGGTCCGGCGAAGCAAGCCGGCGCTTTTGCGTGGAATTTTGCTTCTCTGGCTCCCCGTGCCCGTCGGTGCTAGAAGCGCGGCGACGCAAAGCCCGTCGATCAGTCAGGATTTCAGTGCCCGCGCCCATCGCCAACGACAACGCCGCTTTCGGGCAATACGAGCCTGGAGGCTTTACGCGCCGCGTGATCGCGGCGACGCGGCGGTGTTCCGCAAGCTGGGCCGGCAAACGCCAGGCTTTTTTCCTGCGGGGGCTTGCCCTGCGCGTTCTGGCGGGCCGGCCGCTCGACGTTGAGGCGCTGGGCGCGCGCATGCGCCTCTATCCCTACAACAACGTCTGCGAAAAACGCATTCTGTTCACGCCGCAATATTTCGACGAAGCCGAGCGCGGTCTGGTCAGGGCGCGGATTCATCGGGACTTTGTGTTCATCGACATCGGCGCCAATATCGGCGGCTACACGCTTTACACAGCCGCGCTGGCGGGGCCGCGCGCGCGCATTCTGGCGATTGAACCGCAACCGGAGATTTTCGAGCGGCTCGTCTACAACATCCGGCAAAATCCTTTTTCCAACGTGAAGGCGCTGAATTGCGCGGTTTCCGACACCGACGGCGAAATCACGCTGTTTGTCGCGCCCCGCAACCGCGGCGAGACCTCGATGCGCATTGTCAATTCCGAGGCGGGGGGCGTCGAAATCCGGGCGCCCGCCAAGACGCTGATGTCCATCGTCGGCGACGAAAAGTTTGAACGGATCGACGCGGTCAAGCTCGATGTGGAAGGCGCGGAGGATCTCATCCTCGAACCGTTTTTCCGCGACGCGCCGCGCCATGTCTGGCCGAAATTGCTGTTGATGGAATATTCGCACGGCAAATGGGCGGCGGATCTGCCGCGGATTCTGGGCGAATGCGGCTACCGCGAAGTTCTTCGCACGCGGCAGAACGTCGCATACGAAATCGATTGAGGCCTTACGGCGCCGCCATCGGGACGCGCCGGGCGGGCTGGATGGTCCGCGGCGTGACCTTGCACGCCACAGCGATGGCCTCGACGCCGGCCGCGCGGGCCTTGTCGAAGGCGGCGGCGTATTGCGGATCGATGTCGCGGGCGAGGCTGAAACGATCCGCGTCCATCTGGATGAGATAGACCATGAACGCGCGATGGCCGGCGGCGACCATGTCCGCGAGTTCCGCCAGATGCTTTGCGCCGCGCGCGGTGACGCTGTCGGGGAATTCGGCGAGGCCGGGCCGGCGCATCATGTGGACGTTCTTGATTTCCACGTAGCAGTCGGGAAGGCCGGCGCTTTCGAGCAGAATGTCGACGCGGCTGTTTTTGCCGTATTTCACCTCGCGGCGCAGCGACGCATAGGACGCGAATTCGTCGAAAAACCCCGCCTTGATCGCGGCATCGACGAGCGCGTTGGGGCGCAAGGTGTTGACGCCGACGTATTCGGCGCCCCGGCCAAAATCGGCCTCCACGATTTCCCACGAATATTTCAGCTTGCGCGCGGGATTGTCGGACATGGACAGCCAGACGCGGTTGCCGGGCGCGTTGAGGCCGAGCATGGCGCCGGGGTTGGCGCAATGGGCGGTGACTTTCTCCCCCGTGCCCAGTTCCACATCGGCCAGAAAGCGTTTGTAACGCTGGATCAGGCGGCCGGGAACGAGGGGAGGCGAGAAGCGCATGGCTCAGGGTGGGACAGCGGGCGGGGCCGCGTCAATGACGGGAAGCCGAGAGCGAGGGCATTCGCCTGGCGCCCTGACGCCGTCCGAAATTATTGTTGCCGCCCGGGGCCGCGCCGCCTAAACCGGGCGGGGAGATATTCATGACGCAAACCAATATCCACGCCGCGTTGCTCGTGATCGGCGACGAGATTCTATCCGGGCGCACCAAGGACAAGAACATCGGCTATATCGCCGAATATCTCACCAATATCGGCATCGATCTCAGGGAAGTCCGCGTCGTGCCCGACGAGATGGACGACATCGTC
>JANYDZ010000071.1 GCA_025363375.1 Hyphomicrobiales bacterium | reverse complement strand
GCGCGATGGCGGAAGGCGCGCGGATCGCCAGCGAGCAGCTTTGGCGTTGAGGGGCAAAACGCGCGCCCTTCGGCGCTTGCGGCGGGCCTAGCCGGCTTTCATCGGCAACTTGAAGCCATCGGCTTGCCCGCGGCGTGTTCGCGGTCATGCGGGATCGGGGCGCCGCGAATTCGTCCCGGACGAGCGCGGGGACAGCCGCGCTTCGACGACAATCTGGCTTATGAAAAGATGGGCGTAGCGCCCATTGGTAAGCGCGTTGACAATCCGGGCTTTCAAACCCGGACGCACGAGCGGAGCCAACCAGACAAGCTCATAGCCGGCGTCAACGAACATCGCGGAAAAGGAGTCCGGGGTGAACCAACGTAGATGCGTGCGATCCATACGGCCCGCTTCTTCGGCGTCCCACCGGCCGGCCAGCAACATTTTGATCGTCGAGTGGTGCGCGATATTCGGCGAACTCGCGAAAAGGCGCGCGCCTGGTTTCAGACAAGGACGCAGTTTTCTCAGCACAGCGCCTGGATCGACAAGGTGTTCGAGGACTTCGCTCGCGATCGCGACGTCAAACGTTTTCTCGGGGTAGGGAAGCTCGAAGGTTTCGATATTTGCGACATGCACTTCGTCGAGCGTTTTCGCCGCCAGTTGAGCCGCCGCGGGAAAGAGTTCTATTCCCACGTATCGACCGCATTTCCCCGTGCGTCTGGCGTATGCGCCCGTAGCGCCGTCGCCGCAGCCGATTTCGATGATCGCCCGGGCCGCGTCGCAGTCCAGGCGATCTATAAAGTCGCGGCGTTCGCCGCCGAAATAATCGGCCCGCTTGGCGGCGTAGCTGGTTTCGTCGATCATGATTTAACTTTCGCGTTCTTGCGAGCGGACCAGTAATAGCCCGCCTTTGCCGCGACGCGGGAGACATATCGCGTGCTCATGAACCACGCCAGCAATGGATTGCCGGACAGGTAGAACAATTCACACGGCGTCTGCATCCAGCGCGAACGAAAGCGCCTGCTGTATTTATTTATGAAAGCCGTCCGGGCGGCCGCCAACGAAGCGTCGCGATTGCCCGGGCTCAGGTGACGCAGATGGAAGTCGACGACATAGGCGGAGAAGCCGCGAATGTCGGCGTTGAGGCAGAGATCGGCGCCATAAAGATGAAAGCCGGATAGATCGCGCGACAGGCCAAGGTTTGCCTGGCGTCGAACCACGATAAAGTTTTCATCGAGACTCAGCACGCGGGCGGGGACCGGCCCGTAGCGCTGGTTCTCGCCATGCGGGTCGGAGATGCGGATGGCGAGTTGACCCGGTCCAACGCCGCCCGAATTGCCGCACAGGGCCCAATCGGGGTCCAGCCGATCCAGGTCCGCCAGGATTGCATCGAGCTTATGGCGGCCGTCGAACTCAAGCAGAATGTCCTGATGGCACAGGACGATATAGCGCCCCCGCGCCACGCCGAGGAAAAGATTGCAGCCCGTGTAGGCGTCGAAATTGTTGCTCTGCGAATTGTCGAGGTACAAAAACTCGCAATCGGGCCCGTCAAAGCCCGCGCGGCGAAGGGAATTCCGCATCGCCTCATATTGTTGAGGGCGGGTCACAAGCGTGCAAATGGAATAGCGAATGTTCGAGATGTCGAGCAGACTCTCCGCCCGGATCGGCTCGGCTGGATCGCGTTGCGAGGGAGAGCTATCGCGCATAGGCGCCGATATCGATTAAGGCCTTTCGCGGCTTGCCGGCAATATCAAAAGGCGGGGCGCCGTCGGATGCGCCGGCGCCGATCAGCCGGCTGTCGGCTCGCGGGCGAAGGTCGTAGAGCCCGGCCGCATGATCGACCCTGGTCAAGCCGCCATAGATCGAGGGGTCAATCATATTGTGATTGCCGACAACGCCCTTTTTGTAAAATTTTGGCGCTCCGCCCTCGAAAATGGCGATCATGTTCTGAACGATGTTGTGATCCATGCTGACGGCCTCTCCCACGACGTGCAATTGCGAACTGACGTTGTTTCTGACAACGACGTTGCTGGAAGGGGTCTGATCCTTTGCGTTGGCGATTTTGATCCACGTCGTCAAAGGCCCCGAAGGCACCACCGTATTGTTCACGACAACGGCATTCTTGACGCCAAGCAGCGTGATTCCGTGCCAGTGATTTGTCACGACAACATTGTTGACGACGTTCAATCCATCCCATTTGCCGTCAAAGATCGTGATTCCCTGCAAGGAGCTTATTTTGTAATCGCCGGTCTGAATGATCGTATTTGAATCGATGGTCACGTTGGTGTTGACGACGCCCTTGGCCGTCCATCCCTGAATTCCGTCGGGATGGAGACGCCCGCCTGCGTTCAGTATTCCATTTTTGATCACGTTGCGCCGGATCACGACATCGCTGGCGACGTGGTCGATGCCGTCATTGCCGAAATCCTCAATGACATTTGCATCGATGAGCATTTTTGAACCCGTCAATCCTATTCCATCCAGCAGATTATAGAACCTGTTCTTGTAGAGAGTCGTGCAGGAGGCGAATGTTTGCAAACCCTTGGAAAACGGTTTGTTCGTCCAGTCTTCGGCGGTCCAGCCCGCGACCTGGTCCTGCGTGGAAAAGCTGTTTTCCGCGAATATGATGTTTTCCGAGGGACCGAGCGACGTGTTCTGACCGACGTCGACGAGGTAATTATAACGCTTGTCCGGGCCACGCGCGCCCTGGAACTTCAATCCGCGAAAGAGCCAGCGGGAGGAACCCGAGATGCTTAACGCGTCAAGGACCGGCGTTTGGCCCGGCGCGGCCACGACGCTGATAAAGTCGTCGTTGACGTATTGGCGAACTTGCGGCGTTCCATGATTGCCGCTCATCAGATGGAGAATCGCGCCTGGTTTGACCGGGCCATTGGGATTTACGTTGGAAAGGATGAATTCCGCCGTCGGCGACGATTTAAGCAACGCTTTTGTCGAAATCAGACGACCGGCGGGATCCAGAACCTCCGCAAGCGTGCGCCATGGGCGCTCCATCGATCCATCGTTCGCTTTCGAGCCTTTGATCGGGTCGACGTAAAAGTTTTGCGGATTTGAAATTTCCCGAGGTTGGGCGCATCCCCGGTAGACTTCAATCGCGCGCGCGCGGTCCGGCGAAACGATGGCCAGGCCCGACAGCAGAAAGATGGCCAGCGCGCTTGATTTCACCAACAGCGATCCTGGTTTCCAGACGGCGTCCGGCGTGACGGGTTTGCTTTGGAAGAAAAAACGGCCCTGATTCCCCTGGATGCGACAAGTGCAAGAGCGCGCTGAAAGACCACGCCAACGCGTCACAAGTTGACGGCTTGCGCGGGATCCCCGACCAGAACTTTGCGTGTATTGACGTCCGCCGCGTTGATCAAATCCTTGATGAATTTGTTTTGCAGTTCAAACGCCGGTCCCTCCGCGAGACCGATGGTGGAAACACGCACAAGCGTGCCATCGGGTATGAAGCCGCGAAGCCCGTATTTGAACTTAACGACCTGACGTTCGAGAAGCGCGTAGGGCACGTCGTGTCCAATACGCATCCAATAGGTCACCGGCTCAAACCGCGCCTCCCTCTGCGTTATAAGACGGCGCATTCCGATTTCCGGAAGCTTTTCGTCATAGGCAAGTTTGGCCACGGTCGGTCTGGTCACGCGAAATCCCTGGGCTGCGTAACATATTTCGGGATTATGCAATTGCAGCCCGGCGCTCTGGCTCTGGCCGTAAGCGATGAGCAGCATGACCAGGTTTCCATCCTTATCGACGTAGCCGCGTCCCAATTCCTGGTTGTAAATCTCGTAAGCCATGGATCCTGGCGGCTCGACGACCCTTATGTTGGGCACCTGAGTCCACTCCCCGAATTGTTTGGGTATGACGGTTTCCAGATTGAAGGTTCCAAGCGTGCGCGCCATCAGGACGCGCGGGACCATCAATTCCGCCGCCAGCGCGGAACCCATCATGATTGCCCCGGCGAGCATGATCTGAAAGCGGTTTACTTTCATTGTTGCACCTTTTGCTGGTTCAAACTCAATGATAATCCCCGCGGTTAAAACCGAAAGGTCAATTTTCGCGCTCGGATAAATGATATAGATAAGAGCATCTATCGGAACAAGGCTCATCGAAAAATTGAGTCAATTGGCGATTTCCCGCAATTGTCGGGCGCGGGCATCTCCAATTTTGTCCCATGTAAATTGGCGGGCCAATTCGCCGGCTTTGTCGGCCATCGTCTGCCTCAGCGACAAGTTGCTTGAGAGCGCCTTGATCGCCTCCATCCATCGCGTTGCGTCAAATGGATCAATGATGAAACCGTCCACCCCATGTTGAATGACGCGCGCCGCGCCCATCGGCGTGGTAATCACGGGCAGCCGGCAGCCCGCCGCTTCGCAGGTGACCTGCGGCCCGCCTTCTTCAAGGGTCGGGAAGACAAAAATGTCAGCCGACTTGTATATTCCGGAAATATTTTTAGTATATTTAAGTAAAATAACGTCTTCTCGCGACAGAAGATGCGCATATTTTTTTGCAAGCTCTGGCTCTATTGCGCCTACCATGACCAATCGTCCGGGAATGTTGCTCCGTGCCCAATATTCCAGAATGAGATGCGCGCCCTTGCGAATGCAGATCAGGCCCACGAACAAAAGAGTGACGCCCTTCACCGGCGACAATTCTTTTGATTCTGATGCGAATCTCTCTGGATCCCATCCAAAACTTGTCGAAAGCACCTTTGCGTCGGGAACTCCACTCTCGACAACAGACTTTTCAGATTCCCGATTGGAGCAGAATACAAAATCGCTGAGGGATAAAAACTCCCTTTCCTGCTGGACAGCCATTGCGGAAATTTCGTTCGGCTGAAGCAGTTTGCAGCGCTTGTATTCGTTGTCGAGGATTTGCTTTGCCGTCATCAAATGGGAATTTATCATCTCCCGGACGATAATCGCGCCCTCCGCGCGCAAGGCTTTTACCAAATTGATGGACGCGCCCGGCCACAAATAGGCAATCGTTCCGACGCGCGCGGGATTGCGTTTGAACCGCGCCAGAAAGGCGCGCTCCAGTCGGAAGTTCGAAAAGCCTTTTACCAGTTTGAAGGGGATGAGTTGCAACGGCCTCGGGATCGTTTCGACAACTTTATAAGTTTCAGGGGGAGCCAGTGTATATTTTGGCGTTACCAACGTCACATCCAGACCGTTCTTTCCCAAGCCTTTGGCAATCGATGTGCAGGTATAGCCAACCCCGACGCCCGTGCATGGAAGCGGCATGAATATTTCAACCGTCCGTTTCACCTGAATGCCCCACTTTTCGTCTTCCATCAAAGAATGTGAGCATTGAATCGCGCGCCCTGACATTGCGCGCTTCATTCAAGTCCCGCGCTTGATGTGATCTGGCCGCGTCAAATCGTCAAGTTTGGCGTAAAGCGCGCGGCAACATCTTGTGCGATGCGCCGAGCGATCGACGCGCCGTCTTGATTCAATCGCGAACAGCGTAAAATCGCGACCCCAGGGCGGCGCGCGTGGATCGCTTCAATGCCGGGCCTCGGCACGGCAGCAGTCTGGCGCCCAGCAGTTCGCCCTTTCGCCACACGATGGCCGCCAGACGCGTGTTGCCGGTGGCGTCGTCGAACATTGACACGCGTTCCGGCACGGGAATGGCCGACATCAGCCGCAATCGCACGCCGTTCGGCGAACGATCGCAGATCAGACATTCGCAGACGAAACGCCCATTCATATCGAGCAGTTTCGCCGATTGCAGGCGGCTTTTCCGCCGTTGGGCGGCACGGGCCTCGTCAAGCGCGGGTCCCAAATCGCGCCCCACGCCGTCATCGACGACACGATAGGTTGCCTGCCCTCTGCGATTGACGATGCGCGTAAGGCCTGGCGCGGAGCGAAGCCGTCGCAGCCAGACTCCTTCGGGTTTTGCGTCAATAAAAGCGGCCATTCGAAGCAATTTCCGTCAAACGTCCGTGCAAAGACGCGGCCCGTCAATTCCTCGGCGAAATTGATTACCAAATCTTCAACGCCCCGCCAGCTTCGCGCCAGCAACCAAAGCGATAGTTCCGGGAACGAGACCAAGGAAGTGGATTATGACCCGTGAAGCCATTCGCGTTATCGAAGCCATTCGCGTTTTCGAAGCATTGCGAGACGAACTCAGGGACCGCTTGAGCGGGGTCCCGGAATACAGGGCGCTTGTTTCCATCGAGGAGACCATCAACGAGCTTGGCAATCTGCCGAGCTTCGCAGGTTCGCGCTCCGACGCGTTCTCTCAGGCCGATCATGACGACGCATGCCGCGACGCCATACCGCTCGAAACCTCCAAACCTCAGAGGGCCGTGAATCCGCGGGAACAAAATCCGATGGCGCTTGCGGTCGCCAGAAGCCTCGAAGGCAACGCGACGTCAACGCGAATACAGCGAATTGTTTGATTGTGACCGAGGCTTTCATGCGGCCGTTTGACAAAACGCCTTCCACTTCCTTCGCGAAGCTCAAAGCCGGCGCCATGTCGCCGACCGGGCGCGAACGCGCCGCGACCCTCGAGGTTCGCAAATGAGCATTTTCGGCGCCTCGGTTTCCGGAATGGGCGCGATGAGCAACTGGCTCTCGACGATCGCGCAAAATGTTGCGAACGCGAATTCGACCGGTTTCAAGACGAACTCGACGCATTTCGCGTCGTTGGTCGATCAGGCGTCGGTCGGATCGTTCGACGCGGGCGGGGGCGTTTCCACGCGTCTGCGATCCCTGAACAATCTGCAAGGATCGATCGTCAACGCGGCGTCGGTCACCGATCTGGCGGTCGCGGGCAGCGGCTTCTTCGTGGTGTCCGACAGGGGCGGCGCGATGTACCTGACGAGATCTGGTTCTTTCGTTCCCGACGCGGCCGGCGATCTTGTCAACGCCTCGGGATATTATCTGATGGGCTACGATTTATTGGGTCCGCCAGTGATTCGCGTCGCCAATTCCCTCGACGCGATGGCGCGGGTCAACATCGGCAAGAGCCAATCGCAGGCGACGCCGACCACCACGGGCACATTCAGCGCCAACCTTCCCGCCGATGCCGCCGTCATTCCCGCCGGCTCGCTCGCGTCCGACAACGCGGCCACATCCACCTATACCGAAAAGACGTCGCTGGTGACCTACGACAACCTGGGCGGTCAGCGCACGCTGGACATCTACCTGACCAAGCTTGCCCCCAATTCCTGGGAGGCGGCCATCTATGATCATGCCGACGCGCCCGTCGCGGGTGGCTTTCCCTACGCCAACGCGCCTCTGGCTGTTCAATCATTGGCGTTCGACCCCCTCAACGGCAAGTTGTCGACGGGATCGCCGTTGACGCTGGCTGTTCCCGGCGGGCAAACAATGACGATGAACCTCGCGAACATGACGCAATTGAGCGCTCCCTACAGCGTCGGCGCGGCGACAACCAACGGCGGCGCGATCAGCAACCTCAACGGCGTATCGATCGGCGCAAACGGGACCATGTCGTTTCAGTTCAACAACGGAACCTCGAGCGCCGCCTACGACATTCCCCTGGCGAACGTGCCAAGTCCCGTGAACCTGCGCTCCATCAACGGGACGGCCTATCAGGTGGATCGGGATTCGGGAGCGGTTTTGCTCGGCCAGCCGGGTTCGGATGGATTTGGATCGATACAATCATCGGCGCTGGAGAATTCCACCGTCGATCTTGCTCAGGAACTGACGCAAATGATCGAGGCGCAAAGCTCCTATCAAGCCAATTCCAAAGTCTTTCAGACGGGAGCGGACATTCTCAACATTCTCAACAATCTGAAGCCCTGATTTCATCGACGTCACAATCTGGAAGCGACAATGAGCCTGCTGTCGGCATTTAACGCAATCGACTCCTCCCTTGCGGCGACATCGAGCCGGATGGCTCTGGTCGCCCGCAACATCGCCAATGTGAATACGCCGGGTTACACGCGCAAAACAACGACGGGCCTGGCCCAGGCCGACGGCGTGCAATTGAGCGCCGTCACGCGCGCCGCCAACGAAGCGCTGCGCGAGCAAGCGACGCGATCGATATCCGCGGCGGCGAATGCCTCGGCCGTCTCCGATGCGTTTGCAACTCTTGCCGCGACGGCGAGCGCGCCCGGTCAATCGGTGACCGATCGCCTGTCGGCTTTCCACAACGCGCTTGAGACCTACATGGGGACGCCCGCCAACGCGGCTACCGCGCAAGCCGCCGTCGCGAGCGCGAAGTCGCTGGCGGGCGCGCTCAACAGCGCGTCCGCGGCGGCCGGGTCATTGCGTTCGCAATCCGACGCGGCGATGTCTGCTTCGGTGGATAAAATCAACGCGCTGTTGAAAAAATTCGGCGAGTTGAACCGCGCGGTCGTCGCCGGACGGCAAACAAACTTGGATGTCACCGACGCCATGGATTCCCGCGACGGCGTTCTCGCCGATCTGGCGAAAGAAGTCGGCGTCTCCACGACCGAAGCGCCGAACGGTTCCCTTTCGCTCTACACCGACAGCGGCGTCACGCTGTTTCAGGACAGCCCGCGAACCGTATCTTTCGCCGCTTCGAACGCGACCGGCTCCAATGCGGCGATGAACGCCGTGGTGATTGACGGCGTTCCCGTGACGGGCGCCTCGGCGCCCATGGCGCTTCGATCGGGGACGCTCGCGGGACTCGCAAAAGCGCGCGACGTCGCCGCCCCCGCCTATCTGGCGCAACTGGACCAGATCGCCAATGCCCTTGTGAGCGCCTTTCGCGAGGAAGACCAATCGGGTTCCTCCGCCGCGTCGCCGCAGCCGGGGCTGTTCACCTTCCCGGGCGCGGCGGGAATGCCAACCAACGCGGACGTGCCGGGTCTGGCGGGAAAGTTGACGATCAGCGCGAACGTCGATCCGGAACTTGGCGGCAACGCGAACCTGTTGCGCGATGGGGGCATCTCGGCTCCCGGCAATCCCGCCTATACCTATAATTCGACGGGAGCGGCCGCCTTCACCGACCGCATACAATCGCTGATCGCCGGATTGAATGGATCGCAAGCCTTCGATCCGGCCGCGGGTCTGGGCGGCGGCGGTTCCATCGCCAGTTACGCGGAAGGCTCCCTGTCATGGGTCCAGGCGGGACACCAGCAAGCCAGCGCGCAAGCCGATTTTCACAAGTCGGTCGCCGATCAAGCGTCCGCCGCCCTCGCCAACGCAACCGGCGTAAACCTCGATATGGAGCTCAGCAACATGTTGAGCCTGGAGAACTCCTACGGAGCGACGGCGAAACTTCTCACGACGGCGCAAAGCATGTTCGCAACTCTCATGTCGAGCGTGGGGAGGTGACGATGATCGCGGCGACCTCAAGCTACTATCTCTCAAATTTTCTCGCCAACACGGTGTCGGCGACGCAGGCGGACCTTGCCGCCAGGCAAATCGAGCTCTCGACTGGACGCTCCGCCGATCCGGGATCCCGACTTGGAGCGCTTGCGGGGCTGGACGCCTCGCTCCGAAATCGAAAATCGCTTCTCCTGACGCTGGTTGATTCCAATGGCCTCGCCTCGAGCGAGCTTGACGTTTCGCAACAGGCGATGGGACGAATGCGCGCATCGGCTCAAAGCGCTCTCGAGCAACTCACGCTCGCCGCCACGTCTCAAACAGCGACGTCGCTCAGCGATCTTGGGCGAGCGAATCTGGACGAATTGACGTCCAAAGCGAACACCTCGTTCAATGGCCAATATGTTTTTGGCGGAATCAATTCAGGCCAGACGCCGATCAACGACTACAACGCCGCAGGCTCGCCGGCCAAAGCCGCGCTCGTCGGCGCGTTCACGACCCAGTTCGGTTTCCCCCCCACCGATCCCGCCGCCGCGGGGATCCCGGGGGCCCGGTTGAACGCGTTTCTGACGGGCGCCGCGGCGAACCTGTTCGCCGCCCCGGCATGGTCCGCCGATTGGTCGGCCGCCTCGTCCACCAGCCCCCGGATTCATATCGCGCCGGGACAAACCATCGACGCGGCGACCAATGCAAATCAATCCGCGTTCAAGGACGCGGCCCAGGCCTACGCGATCCTCGCGGAATTCGGAGGCTCGCCCTTCAATCGCGAGGCGACAAGCGCGGTCGCGTCGCGCGCTTCGAACCTGCTTGGGTCCTCGGTCTCGGGTTTTATCGGTCTGGAAGGCGCGCTCGGCGCGGCCAAGGCCCGGGCGGGAGACGCGTCTTCCGCAATGAACGCGGAGACGGCGATCCTCACCGGCCAAATCGATCAATACGAAAAAATAGACCCTTACGAGGTTTCGACAAACATAAATTTGCTCACGACGAAGCTTCAGACCGCGTACCAATTGACCGCGCAATTGCAGCAGATGAGCCTCGTCAAACACCTTCCGGCCTAAAGACACCGAGCACGCGCAATGTACCAATTCGCATACGCCGAAATCGTCGATGAATCGTCCAGCGAGATGCGCGCGCGGGAGCGGCACGCCATGGAGGAGACCATCCGTCTTCTGCGCGCCGCGCGTGAAAGCGGCCCGGGAACAGCCGCCGAGGTGGACGCGCTTTTCTACCTTCGACGGCTCTGGGCGATCTTCATCGACGATCTAAAAAATCCCGAAAACGCGCTTCCCCAAGAGTTGCGCGTCAACCTTCTGTCGATCGGCGCCTGGATGTTGAAGGAAGTGGAACGCGTTCGCTCCGGCGCGACCGCGGATCTGACGCCGATGATCGAGATCAACGAAATTATCCGCGACGGCCTGAGGTGAGACCGCCATGAACATATCGCTTCGAGCCGGCGACAAAATGTACCTGAACGGCGCGGTGATCAAGGTCGACCGCAAGGTGTCGATCGAGCTGTTGAACAAAGTCACTTTCCTGCTGGGAACCCATGTTCTGCAAGCGAACGAAGCGGTGACGCCGTTGCGGCAGATATACTTCGCGATACAGACGTTGTTGATGGATCCGACCGCGAAGACGGGAGCCACGTCCCTGGCGCGCAAAATGATCATGGACGCCATCGAGACCTTTGAGTCTGTGGAGGAAAAATCGATCCTCCCGGAGCTGAAGCGAATCGACGAATTGGCCTCGTGTGGACAAAACTACGAAGCCATGAAGGCCCTGCGCGGGCTTTTCGATCTGGAACGGCGGATCATGTTTCCGGACGAGACGCCAGCCACCGTCAACGCAGCATAGAGGCGCCAAATGACCATCGCCAGCACGTCCTCCATCACGACCGCTAACACGTCGTCCGCCGCGATTGGCGCCGGCGCCGCCAAGACGCTGGATGCTTCATCCTTCATCACGCTGCTTACGGCGGAATTGAAGAATCAGGATCCGACCAAGCCCATGGATCCGACACAGATGGTTTCACAACTCGCCACCATTTCGTCGGTGCAGCAAGCCGCGAAAACGAACACACTCCTGGCCTCGATGTTGATCATCAATTCCTTGTCGCAGGCCGAGCAACTGCTTGGAAAATCGGTGACGAGCGCGGACGGAACCGTGTCCGGGCTCGTGGCGAGCGTAACCGTCGGCGGTTCTGGATCATCGGCTGTTCTTTCCGACGGATCGGTCGTGGTTATTGAGGACGGCTTGCGGGTTTCGGCCTCGTGAATGAAGTCGACGTTCTGGACCTCGCCAGCCTGTCGGTCTGGACCTTGATGGTTTGCGGAGGGCCCGCCGTGATGTCGGCGATGGCCGTGGGCATTACAATCGCGCTGATGCAGGCATTGACCCAAATTCAAGAGGCGACCCTCACTTTTGTCCCCAAAATGGTTGTCGTGTGTCTTGTCGTCGGTTTCACAGCCACGGCGAGCGGCAGGCATTTTTTCGCGTTTTGCGAGCAAGTCTACGGCAAAATCGAATCCGGCTTTTCACATTGAGCCACGCGCCCGCCGCCGCGGACAACCGCGTTCCATTTGACGAACCGCCGGATCCAGGAATGCCGACATGACCGATGTGGCCGCCAACGGCAACGAAGAGCGCCACGCGGCCGGGGCGGACTACAAATTCGCCGGGGCGGTCATTGTCATTCTCTGCGTGTTTTTTCTTCCCGTGCCGGCGTTTGTCATCGACATCGGCATCGCGCTGTCGATCGCTCTTTCGGTTCTCATCCTCATGGTCGCGCTGTGGATTCAGAGGCCTCTGGAGTTTTCGTCCTTTCCCACGATCCTGCTGGTCGCGACCATCCTGCGCCTGGCGCTCAACGTCTCGACAACGCGCCTCATCCTTTCCCACGGCGATCAGGGCACGGCGGCGGCGGGCTACATCATCAGCGGTTTCGCTCAACTCATCATGGGCGGCGATTTCGTAATTGGAATCATCGTTTTCCTGATATTGGTCATCATCAATTTCCTGGTCATCACCAAGGGGGCGTCGCGCATCGCCGAAGTGGGCGCGCGTTTTGCGCTGGACGCGGTTCCCGGCAAGCAAATGGCCATCGACGCGGATTTGTCGGCTGGATTGATCGATGAAAAGACCGCCCGAACGCGGCGCGCGGAACTGGAGGCCGAAAGTTCGTTTTTCGGGTCCATGGACGGCGCCTCCAAGTTCGTGCGCGGCGACGCGATCGCATGCTTGATCATTCTCGCGGTGAACGTGTTTGGCGGCGTCATCATAGGCGTGACGCGGCATGGCATGGACGTGCGTCACGCCGCGGACATCTTCACGAAACTATCCGTCGGCGACGGCATCGTCTCGCAAATTCCCGCGCTGATTATTTCGCTCGCCGCGGGCCTGCTGGTTGCGAAGGGAGGCGAACGGGGCTCAAGCGAAAAGGCGATTTTCGGACAGTTGAGCCAATATCCCAACGCGCTGGTGCTGGCTTCGGCGCTCATGTTCGTGCTTGGAATCATTCCCGGGCTGCCGTTCACGCCGTTCGGGGCGCTGGGCGCGGCAATGTTGTATGTCGCGTCGAACATGCGCGCCCGCCAGTCGCAAATCGGCATTTCAGGCGAAGCGGATCTCTCGGCGATGGAGCAACACAAGCGGTCCGAGCAAAAGGAGACGCTCAAGGAACAACTCAGGACCGTGGACATCGAGCTTTGTTTCAGCCGCGAAATCGCCACGCGTTTCGTCGCGTCGCACGCGGAGCTGGCGTCCCGCGTCGCCAAAATGCGGAAGAAATTCGCGCTGAACTTCGGCTTTGTCGTGCCGGAAATAAAATTGAGCGACGATCTGAGCGCGCCTCCCAAAACCTATCAAATAAAAATGCATGGCACGGTCATCGCGACCCAGGAGGTCAGACTCGGCGAATTTCTGGTGCTGGTGGGAAACGGAGGCAAACCGGATGTTCCGGGTGAAATGACCCGCGAGCCGGCGTTCGGCATGGCGGCGATGTCGATTTCGGACGCCTTCCTGCAAGAGGTGAAGCGGGAAGGTTTCAAACCCATCGATACGCTGTCCATGCTTTTGACCCACCTGAGCGAAGTCATCCGCTGCAATCTCGCGCAACTGCTGTCATACAAGGACATGCGCGCGTTGATTGACCGTCTGGACCCCGACTACAAGAAACTTGTCGAGGAACTCGCGCCCGTCCATTTGTCCTATTCAACGCTGCAATCGGTATTGAAGCTCTTGCTGGCGGAACGGGTTTCGATTCGCAACCTGCATCTGGTGCTTGAGGCCGTCGCGGAAATTGCGCCGCATGTGCGACGGCCGGAGCAGATCGCCGAACACGTGCGCATGCGCATATCGCAGCAAATATGCGGCGACGTCGCCGACAACGGGGCGCTCAAAATTCTGCGCCTGGGGAACCGCTGGGATCTGGCGTTTCACCGCGGACTGAAGCGCGACGCGAAGGGCGACGCGGTCGAGTTCGACCTTGATGCAAGGATGGTTGAGCAATTTGCCGAGGAAGCGGCGGCGGCGATCCGCTCGCGGATGGAGGAGGGGCATCAATTCGCCCTCGTCACCAGCCCCGAGTGTCGGCAATATGTGCGGCTGGTCGTGGAAAGAATGTTCCCGACCCTGCCCGTTCTGTCGCAACTTGAAATAGCCCGAGGATTCGAAATCGTGTCTTTGGGCACAATTTCGTGACATCCGTGGACATCGATTTTCTTGAACGCACGGCGGCTATCGCGGACGTTCGTCAGATCGCGCATGTGTTCATGGTGTTCTGCCGCGTCGGCGGGTGCGTCATGCTCGCGCCTGGTTTTGGAAGCGTGTTCGTTCCGCCGCGGGTCAGGCTGTTTTTGGCTGTTTTCGTCGCTCTTCTGATCGCGCCGGCGGTTCCGATGATTGCGGCGGCGGAGGCGGGCGTGAACTTGCAACTGCTTGGCGGCTGCGTGCGCGAACTCGTCATAGGATTGACGATCGGCGTTCTTGGACGTCTTTTCCTCGCCATGGTGGAGTTTCTGTCCACGGTCGC